>JACWAG010000132.1 GCA_014874425.1 Syntrophaceae bacterium
GCTTGTTGCAAATGTTCCTGACTCAACTCCAGTTTGGATCGAGTCTGGTCAACATCCTGGATTAGATTTTCAAAGCGGCGGCTTAAGGCCTTAACTTCGTCATTTTCAACACCGAGGTTCTTCTTTTCGTCAGCGTCAATCGCAAGGCGTCTAATTGGTCCGAGAATCTGGCTGAGCAATATGTAGGCAAGAATAAATCCCAGAAACAAAAAAAGGACCAAACCCCCTATGGCCATAGAGTTAATTAGAACCGCCCTCTCTCGAATCATTTCCTGGGCTTCAGTGATCCTGTCAACGTAGACAGCGTCAAATTTCTTGCAAAGTTCAATTATTTTAAAAAACTGGTTGCGTGCAGTTTTGTGAAGATCGAATCCTTGTTCGACATTGCCCTGTTTATAGAGATTAACGACCGAATCTCGCAAAGAACCATAGCTAATATAATGGGAGTCGATTTCGTTCAGAATTTCTCGTTCCTTCTGGGTTTCGGACAATTGCCTGGCCCGTTTCAACCACTTCTCAAAAGAAGCGTCATGTTTTTCAAGCTCTTCGAGCCAAATTGGGTCCCTGTCCTGAAAATAATAGGTAACATAACCTTTTTGCATAACAAGAGCGTTTTCCAATTCCTGGGAGGCTTGAATGGCCTGAAGATCTGTCGCCAGAAACCTGTTCATATACCCATCAACAATATAGGTGTGTGAAATCGAGATGATCGTTCCGGCGATTGTTATGAGCATCAGGGCCCCAAGAATTAATAGAATTCGCGTTTGCAAGCTCACTCTATGAAACATTTTCTGTTGTTTCCTCAACTTCGTACGGGAATGCGAATTTATACGTCCATTTATGACAGAATTTTCCCACGGGCCATGGATGGGTAAATGCCCAGGGCTCATATTACTGAAAACAAAGCGAAGGCCGTGTTTCACTCTTAATAAAAATTGGGTACAAATCAGGGGGTGATGTTTTCCGTACCCATATTAACAGCAAACATGACCTACGCCAGTCCTATACTCGAGGTCTGGCCGAGAAGCCTCATGCGCAAACCTTAAAAGCTTAGACGGATGTTTTAATTTCAGTTAGTTATCCAATCATCTCACGTACCATACCACTCGAAAGTCCTTGGGACAAGACAGTGGATTAAAACCTTAAACCTTGACATGAGGATTCATCGCGGTTAAAAGAGTTCCCTTCTTGAAAGTGTTTTGAAGATAGGAGCACAAACTCAGGAAACACTTTAACCTCTGAAAGGAAGATATCTTTCATGCGAGGCATTATTAAAACTAAATTGGAGATTTATGCGAGTAATAATAGTTTTTGTCCTGCTAACAATTCCTACACTTTCTTCAGCGACGACCCATCAGGAATATTTTGACACATACCTAAAACATCTCACATCCAGGTTGAATTGTTCTGAATACCCTGGCCCACTCAGCCGATTAATAGCTAAGGTGGCGCTGGCCAGACAGTCGTTGGAGGATGGCCTGAACAGGGGGTCGAGTGTCAGTATAGCAGGGATATCAACAGGAGGCTTTAACAAGGACGTGGTGGATAGCACCATTGCAAATAGCGGTCTATCGGTAAGCTATGCTTTCGATTCCGGCGGAGGTCGATTTTACGTTTTCAAGGGTGATCACGCCAATGTCTTTTCAGCCCTATGCATTGGTAGACTATTCAACATTTACGTGAAAAAGTTTCTAAATAGGGATCAGAAATCGTGGAACCAGGCAAAGGAGGTCTCCAAGGCCATATTTCAGAATCCCGACTCTTTCGAGCTAAATCACCTTTTTTATGTTAAACTATGCCCGGACAAGATCTTGGAAAGGGCAAACCGGCTATATGGGCCGCAATCCGAATCTGTCATAAGAATTGCTAATGGATACAAACCTAACGGTGAACTCCTAGATTAGATCGAACTTAGGGTAACTTGGCGGGTTATTGCAAATTCTGAACAAGGAGGACATTAATGGAACCTATATACACTGAACTGGCGACTAGAATCGGTTTGGGGCAATCTGAGAGAATTGCTCAGCTTTTTCAGTACATAGCAGATCCACGCGAAGCTCAACTACTTCTGGCATTACCTGGGACAGCGCCTGACGTGGCAAAAGTTCTAAACTTTACTGAACCTGAAGTGTCTTCAATATTACACAGTCTCTTCATAAAAGGCGTAGTGTTTCCCTCTTCAAAGTCTGATCCTCCTAAGTACAAGATGTGCCGAGACCTCGTACAATTCCATGACGCGTCCATCTTGTGGCCTGACGCCCCAAGAGAGTTCCTAGATGTCTGGCAGGAGTTCATGGAATATGAATGGCCGGAAATTGCAAAGAATTTTAACAAAATATTCCCACGCCCGTTTACAAGGGTAATTCCTGTCGGTGTAACAATTGAGGCAAAGACGCATGTTCTCGCGTTCGAAGATGTCAGAGAAATCATCGAGAAAGCTAATGTAATATCCGTCACAAAATGTACCTGCCGTTTAACAGCCCGCAAATGTGACCGTACCTTGGAAGCCTGTCTCCAGATAAACCGTGGCGCAGAATATAATCTAGCCCGCGGAACCGGGCGGCGACTGACCAAAGAAGAGGCCCTTGAGGTTGTTCGTAAAGCAGAAGAAGACGGTTTGATCCACGTTGTAATGAACAAACAAAACGTTGACCAGTTTATCTGTAATTGCTGCCCATGTTGCTGTCAGACAATGCCTATACTCATAAAGCACAACATCAGCGTAATAGAACCTAGCAGGTTTGCCGCATGCGTTGACCCGGATCTATGCTCGGCCTGCGGCACATGTCTTGACCGATGTTACTTTGGGGCAATAGTGGCAGCGGAAGATGGCACCACCACGGTAAATACCGAGAAATGCATGGGATGCGGACTGTGTCAGGTCACCTGTCCTACAGGCGCTATAAGTATGAAGGAGACTAGAGCGACCGATTTTGTCCCTGAGAAACTATTCAACTAATTGAGATACCCTTACCCTTGCTGTCTTTTTTTAGTCAACTGTCGCATCCCCACTTATATCAATCCCCTAGAATGCCCTGACAGAGGGAAAGAGGTGGTTTTCGCGATTTAGAAAATCGACTCAAGGTGAACACAGTGGCTCGGATCTATTTGGCAATCACGCTGTCCGGTAGCTTCCTGCTCAGTATATCTACCGCTTCTTCCACCATCTCCTCCAGGACCTGCCGTGCGGGCTTAATATCCTGGATTAGCCCGGATACCTGCCCGGCGAGCCCACCCACATAGTCGGTCTTGTTGGCCTCGATGAAGCCCCAAAGGAGCGCAGAAGAAATTAGGACCTGAGTAGGAAATGGGAGTGGATCAAGACCGGAAGAGTCCCACAACCTGTGATATTCATTAAGGCTCGCTCGCAAGGTCTTTCCTGTATAAGCAGTGCTTACCCGGGTATCCTCATCGGTTGAATTCAGAATTCGTTGCTTGTTGACGTCTAATGCGCCCCCTTCGTCAGTTGCCAGAAAACGCGTGCCAACCCAAACGCCTATGCAGCCCATGGCCAATGAGGCCGCAAGTCCCCGGCCATCTCCGATACCGCCGGCGGCTAACACCGGCACTGGAAAAGCAGCGTCGATGGCCTGTGGGAGCAGAGCCATTGTCCCAATCCTTCCAGTGTGCCCTCCCCCTTCATGTCCTTGGGCTACAATGAGATCCACACCTGATTGAGCCATGCGACGGGCATTCTTTGAATTGCCGGTAATCCCTAGCACCCTCATTCCTGCCGCATGAGCTTCCTCCACCATAAACCCTGGATTTCCCAGACCTGCGCAAAAGAGAGGAACCTGTTCTTCTATACACACTTGGATGGACTCCTTTGGACGGTTGGTGGTGGAATCCAACTTTATCATGACGTCCACATCAGGTAGTCCCATCTCTGCTCTCACTTTCTCTATCCACTCCCTGTGTGGCTTGGGAAGCTTCTTAAGCACCTCCCTGAGCGGAAGTTCTTTTGCGCCGCCACCAGCGGGAAGATCCACGCTCTTGGGCAACAACAGATCAACTCCAAATGGCTTGTCTGTCTGCGCCTTAATCTCCCGTATGGCATAGCGGAGTTCCTCCACCGAAAAGCCACTTCCCCCAAGCACCCCGAGCCCTCCAGCCTCTGAGACAGCCACAACCAGCTCCACAGGAGCGCCGGTCTTTTCACCTATCAGCGTGGGTCCCATTCCTGCGCTCAGGATTGGATATTCAATTCCCAACATGTTGCAAAGCTCTGTTTGCAGCGTTCTCTTTCCCACTAATGTCTCCTTCCGCCCTTGTTCATTGGACACTCATTCAAATCCTGTCCAACTGAAACCAAAACATTGAATCTACATTGTCACTATATTCGTTTATTGCCCGCATAGTGTTCATTAAAACCATACACTCGCGAATCATTGACTACGGTTCAAAAAACCTCACAACAGCCTTTTTTCTCCCAGCCTGCTTTTGGTAGTTTTCAGCAGGATAGCCCAAGGCAATCACAGTGTAAACCTGTCCGTCATCTGGGACACCAATCGCATTCTGGAGATTGAGGTTCCTTTTCATGGGTTCAACGGGCCATACCGATAAGGCAGCTTCCCAGACC
>JACWAG010000133.1 GCA_014874425.1 Syntrophaceae bacterium
ACTCCCAACAAAAGACTCATCAACACCCCTATCATTCCTATAGATAATGATATCCGGGTCCCGTACAGACAGCGTGAAAAAACATCACGGCCCATACGGTCAGCTCCGAACAGGAAAAGTGTCCCTGGCTTTTCAACGCCGAATAGATGCCTGTCCCACTTCCATTCTCCCCAGAAATGGTAGGGGTCACCTTTAACCAAGAATTTTATAGGAAAATGTGTTCCCGAAACCTCAATGACGGTAGCCTTATAGTGTTCCAGGTCCAGTTTTAGACGGCATTGCCGCACAAAAGGCCAACAAAGCTTGTTGTCCTTATCAAATAGATAAATCTTGCTAATCGGGGAGTAAATTGCGTCCAGATGTATCGTGTCCTTGTTATAAGGCGCTAGAAACTCACAAAATAACGCTGTGAAGTACATTCCGCAGATCGAAATGAGACCTATCATAGCTAGAGTGTGTTTACGGTATCGCCACCAGATTAAGCGCCTGGCAGATGCGTTGAGATATTTGAGCTGCCTTTCACTCGTATGATCTTGTTTCATAGGCCCTCGCGTGCGCCAAACCTGATTCGAGGGTCCACCCATGCCAGCAGTATGTCCGAAACCAATGTGCCTATTACCGTAAGGCAGCTCAAAAACATTATGAACGTTCCAGCCAACTGCATGTCCTGACTCATTAACGCGCTCAGAAGTAACGGACCGGTGGTTGGCAAATTCAAGACCACAGCGGTAATCGCAATGCCAGAAATTAGTTCGGGCAGTGTCCAGCCTATAGTGCTAACCAAGGGGTTAATCGCTACTCTGACCGGGTATTTCAAGATCAGGCGGGTTTCAGAAAGCCCCTTGGCCCGAGCCGTAACGACATAAGGCTTGCGCAATTCATCCAATAAATTGCCTCTGATGATTCTTATGAATTTTGCCGTGTGCGCCAGTCCCACAATAATAACCGGGACCCAAAGATGCTCCAACAGATTGACAACTTTTGCGAAACTCCATGGAGCGTCCGCAAAGTGGGAAGAAAACAGCCCGCCAATACTTAAACCGAAGTATGCGTAAGACACCCAAAGGAGTACCAGGGCAAGAAGAAAATTGGGTGTAGCCAAACCGATAAAACCTAAGACAGTAAGTACATAATCGAGCCATGAGTATTGACGCACAGCCGAATAGATGCCGATTGGAATAGAAACGGCCCAGGTAAAAAGCAGTGTGCATACTGAAATCACAACCGTAAGGCCCAGTCGTTCGCCAATTAATTCCGAAACAGGTTTATTCCATTCAAATGAGTGGCCAAAATCGCCATGTATGAAGTTCCAGGCCCACTTGAGGTACTGTATGTACATAGGCTGATCCAGGCCAAAGCGTGTACGTAAAGATTCGAGTTCAGCCTGGTCCACAGTCTCACCACTGGCGGACAGTTGCGCCACATAAGTGGTCAGAAAATCGCCAGGAGGAAGCTGAATTATGGTAAAAGAAATTATTGAAATAGCTATTAGAGTAGGAATCATTATCATGATGCGACGAATTAGGTATGCAAGCACGATGGTTCCCCTTTATCGATGGGATAAAGAATAAAATTGGCTAGTTTTGTATGAACTTAAACCACTCTTTCAATTCATGTCATCATTTCACAACGAATTTTCTTGGGTCAAAAGAAAACTGTTCGGGATGAATAGGCCCGGGATTCGGGTATATCCAGCTTTGAATATCTCTCTTGGGTACATTAAACATTCTTTTCGAAACAACGTAGTAGTCCGGAGGATCCTGGACAAGACCGATGACCCACAAATTCTTTTCATCAGACTCAATAATTTTTGTGAACAATTCCCTTTGTTTCTCGCTGGAAACCGTTTTGAGAATGTCAGAGTAGGTCTTCATCTGATCATTAATTTCTGGAGGAGGTTCCTCACCCCTGGACTCTTTGCTTTGAAACCACAAACCAAACAGGGGAGCGTTTAAACTTTCTGAGCTGTATGGAAAGTACCAGCGCGGGTCGAGCAAACACTCCAATCCTCCATCTCCAGGCCACAAAGCGATGTCATGGGTCGCGCTCTGTGTGCGCTGTCTGAACAATTCCATTGTCTCGGATTTTATTTCAGCGTCAATGCCAACCTTCTTCAGGTTCGAAGCCACAATTTCAGCGGTATCAACCCAATCCGACATTGAAGCGACAACATCCAACGAAATTTGCAACGGAGCGCCATCAGGTCGGAGTCGTTTCCCGTCCTTAGATGTCTTTAGCCCCATTTCGTCAAGCAGGGCGTTAGCCTTGGCAGGATTAAAATCCGTGTAAGCCTTTTCGTAAGAGGCGCTGTAGAACTCTGATTCTTTGAGAGGCGCCGCCTGTCTTGGGGTTCCTTTGTCCCGACAGACAATTTTATTAATTTCAGTTCTGTTCACTGCGTAAGATAGCGCAATCCTAAAACGTTTATCAGAAAATATTGCTTTAATAACCGAATCTTTATGATTGATATTCGGGGCAAGTAGTATTCCTACTGAAGCAGATAGCGTCTTTGGAACAAGTCGGAACTTGCCATTCCCTTCACTAGCCAATAAAAGCACTGTATTCTGCATGCTCCCAAGATGCCGGCCCTGCATGTCTATTTCACCAGCGATAGCCTTGAGCACTATCGTCTTCGGGTCAGTGACTAATTCGTGGACAACTGTTTCAATATAAGGGAGCTGGTTTCCCTCTGGATCAACTTTCCAATAAAAAGGGTTACGCTCCATTACGAAACGCTTTGAAGGAGCAGGGACTTTGGTTATCCAAGCGCAAAGGGAGGGATATTTTGAACTTACAAACATGGCGTGTCTAAGGCCGGAAACATCTTGAAAAAGCTTAACCCAGGTAGTTGCGTGGCGTTTCTTAATAAGTTGTTCAAGTTGAGTTGGATCGGCGTATTTTTTGTGAAACTTTTTGAGGTAGTGTTTTGGTTTGGTCACCAACTCCATAGCATAAGGACAGGCCAGTTCCTGTAGGAAAATAGCGTATGGCTTCGAGAATTCAACTCGAAAGGAGTAGTCGTCAATCCTAACGACTTTTGGAGGATTACCGTCAGGAGACAACCAGTTTGGGATTGATGTTGTGAGTTCCTTGTTGAAGAGAATGTCTTCAAAATAGAACATTATGTCGTCAACGGTAAACGGTTCTCCATCCGACCATTTTATGCCCTTGACGAGGTGGAAAGTGTAGAGTTGTCCCGATTCGTCCATCTCCCAGCTCTCTGCAAGGTTGGGCACAACCTTAAATTGAGGGCTCCAACGGACCAAAGGCTCGTAGAGTATTCTTCGGACACCGACCAAATCAGAAAGTCCTGTATAAGCGCACCGCCAAACACCTCCATAATGACCAATCTTGTCAACGGGAGTTACTACAACGGGCTGGAGAGGCAGGCGATTTTCTATAGACGGAACGGTCCCCCCCTTAACCGCCTTGGATAAACTCGGCGCTTCGTTGAAAGCATTGGCGCAAGTTAAGCAAAACAGTAAAGATAAAGACAGCGTTAATGGAACAGGTCCAGTCAACTTTTTCCTGCTTAACCAACCGGGCATGAGCCAGCCTCTTATTTTTCAGTCCAGGCCAGGACAAGTCACAATATCATATGTTTAGAAAGGAATGTCATCGTCCGGCGGTGGCGGGGAATACGCTCCCCTATCATCAGAGCGGTGTTTCGCGGCCCCAGCGTTCTGCCCTGATGCAGGAGCGTTTCTCTTCATTCCTTCATCCTGGCCTCTACTAGATGAGCCGATGTTACCCAGCAATATGATGTCATTTGCCACTATTTCGACTGTCAGTCTTTTGTTGCCGTCTTGGTCTTCCCATTCTCTGGACTGTATGCGACCTTCTACATATACCTGCTTACCCTTGCTGAGGAACTCCCCGCAGATTTCTCCAAGACGCCCCCAAGCCACTACTCGATGCCATTCGGTTTTTTCTTGGTCTTTCCCCTCTTGGTCCTTCCATCTTTGTGAAGTAGCAAGAGAAAAAGTAGCGACCGCTCTACCTGACGCCGTGTAGCGTACCTCAGGGTCCTTCCCAACGTTTCCCAGAAGAAGCACCTTATTTAAAGACCTCTGGGCCATAATCGCCTCCCTCCTTGTGAAAAACACAGGAAAAAATTTGCCGTAGGCTTACCAGAAAGGTTATCCTCTATGAAATGAAGCACGCTTGTCAAGCTCAAAGGGTTAACATGTCCTGATAAGGAGGAGTACCCTGACAATAAGGCGCCGAATGGTTCAATTACTTCAAGAAAGCTCGTCTACGGCCCGAGATTTGTCCCGAGCTTTGGGCATTCCCGAGAAAGAAGTATATTATCATCTCTCGCATATCGAGAAATCTTTGCGATTACGAGGCGGAGTGATCCTAGAGCCTGCGCGTTGTCTGGACTGCGGCTTCAATTTCAGGAAACGACATCGACTTACATCGCCGAGCCGATGCCCTATTTGTCGTTCCGAGGCAATAACGCTTCCAGTGTATTATTTAAGAGCGCCCAACAAACTAGTTTTGCCTGTTGAAGCGCAGGATGACTTTTTACCGAGATTAAGTTCCAGTTTAGGAAGGTGTAATGAGATGAATCGCTCCATTTTTCATGATGACGATCCTCCTGATTTCTGTGAATTCAAGGAGGATCAACTGATCCCTTCCCAGGAAAATAGGATACGTGAAGTAATCTCCGCGATGGTCAGGTCATGCAATGACGACAAAACCATCGACCATGTCGGCGCAACTCTGATACCTTCAAAGGATGAGATCATAAAAATATTAGGGATGTTGCAGGATATTTTGTTCCCAGGCTTTTTCGGCCGACAGGAATTAAGTCCTTCAACATTGGAATATCATCTCGGCAATGAATTGATAAGTTTGTACGAGTCGCTTTCAGCCCAACTATCCAGAAGTATAAGACACGAATGCCGAAGAATGGACAGTCTTTGCGTGAAATGTGTTCAAAGGGGCCGCGAGGAAGCGATCCTGTTCATGGAGAAATTGCCCTCATTAAGACTTGCCCTAGCCCTTGATGTAAAGGCCCATTATGATGGTGACCCGGCGGCAAAAAGTCTGGATGAAATTGTTTTTTCGTATCCAGGTTTGTATGCTATTTTCGTTTACAGAGTAGCGCATGAGCTGTTCGTGAAGAACATACCTTTAATGCCCAGAATAATGACGGAACATGCTCACTCGCTGACTGGAATCGATATAAATCCCGGCGCTACAATAGGAAAAGAATTCTTTATTGACCACGGAACCGGCGTAGTCATAGGAGAAACCACAAATATCGGGGACCGTGTTCGAATATATCAGGGCGTAACGTTGGGGGCATTATCAGTCCCCCGTGAGTCTGAAGGTGGAAACTATCTGAGAGGTCGAAAGAGGCATCCTACTATAGAGGATGATGTCACAATATATGCACAGGCGACAATCTTAGGGGGCGAAACTATAATTGGCGCTCGGTCGGTCATAGGTGGAAATGTCTGGCTCACATCTTCTGTTCCCGCGGATACAACTGTATTGATTGAGCCGCCCCGACATGTTTTCAAGGATGACAGCGGCAAATAGAAAACCATATCTACTTAATATTCAGCCCCGACGTTAAAATTGCTCCGTAGTATTGATGATAAGCGAGGTTTTTGTTAAAATCGACCAGTTAAGTCATTGTTGATACTTTTTCACAAATTTGGAGAAAAACTTTGCCAAAAATTTATTATGATCACGACGCTGATCCATCGTTTTTGCAGGGCAAGACGGTGGCCATCATTGGCTATGGGAGCCAGGGGCACGCCCATGCTCTCAATTTGTCAGATTCAGGTGTTAAGGTAATTGTCGGTTTGCAGAGATCGAGTCGACGGTGGGACAAGGTCATGCAGGACGGCCTGGAAGTTATGGAAGTGGATGCCGTGACAAAACAGGCTGACATAGTCATGATTCTAGTGCCTGACGAAATTCAGGGGAGCCTCTATCGCGAAAAAATTTGTCCACATCTGGGCAAGGGCAAAGCATTGGCTTTTGCTCATGGTTTCAATATTCATTTTAACCAGATACAGCCACATGAGGATGTTGATGTTTTTATGATAGCTCCCAAGGGGCCAGGCCATTTGGTGCGACGTATGTACAAGACCGGCTTTGGTGTGCCGGCTCTCTTGGCGGTTTACCAAAACCCCGGCGGTAGTTGCAGAGAGGTCGGAATGGCCTATGCCAGAGCGCTGGGCGCCACCAGAGCAGGGCTGATAGAAACCACTTTCGCAGAAGAGACGGAAACGGACCTTTTCGGCGAACAGGCTGTGTTGTGTGGTGGAGTCACCGCATTGGTACAGGCCGGGTTCGAAACGCTTGTGGAAGCCGGCTATCAACCGGAGATCGCTTATTTCGAGTGTCTTCATGAATTGAAACTGATTGTTGATTTAATCTATGAAGGTGGAATAGGAAGAATGCGTTATTCAGTAAGCAACACCGCCGAATATGGTGATTTAACGCGAGGCCCAAGAATTATAACTGAGCAAACGCGACAAGAGATGAAAAAGATCTTGAATGAGATTCGTTCGGGTGAATTTGCTAAGGAATGGATACTTGAAAACGCGGCTGGCCGACCGGTATTCCTGGCCAAGGAGAGAATGGGCGCCGAACATCCGATCGAAAGAGTCGGCCAAGAGCTAAGATCAATGATGAGTTGGATTTCTTCCGGCCTGGAAGAGAAATAATTCGCTATCTGTTCCAGTCGTCAGATTCTGTTAATTTATGATCAGGAACCTGCCACGCAAGGCGCGTTATTGACAGACCTGCTCAACATGAAAAGCAGCCATGTTAATTTCGCGTACAATGATTTTCTTGTTCTGGAATCTTCGAGGTTAACTCGTGTTTAAGCGAAGAGTGGACGATTTTCTTAGAAAGGCCCTTTCCAGTTATGATCAAGAGTGTTCGTATCAAGAATTTCAAGAATTTCAAAGAAGCCAATTTTGACGTCAAGCCCGTAAATATCTTTATTGGGCCAAACGGAACGGGGAAGTCAAACTTGGGCAATTTCCTCCTTATGATGAGTTTCCTTGCATCCGGACCTTTCAATAGCGCTTTCGGTCCTGGCCCATTTACATTTCGTCAGACGCTGAGTCGCAAATCTCGAGAGCAAGCGGATAATCAGGATTTCGATCTCCATTTTGAAGTGACATTGGAAGTGGAACAAACAAATTACGTATACCGTCTGATTTTCACGGAAATAAGGAGGAATGAGTATCTAATTAGGGAAGAAACCCTCCAGGAGGTCCAGGGTGAAATCCTTTTCACTATAAACGATGTGAAGGCCCGTGAATCAAAGATGTCTCAAATGAGAAAAGGCCACGCGTGGAACGATTCTGAGAAAAGAATCCGATCGGTCGCTCAGTACCTGTCGAAAATAAAACGGTATCGTTTTGTTCCCGACTTGATCAAAAAGCCCGCACAAATTCAGGATTCCTACCTGCTCGACCACACTGGAGAAAACCTCGCGGCGGTGATTCATTTTCTTGAACGAAACTACCCGGAGAATTATTTCAAGACTGTTCAGGAAGTAAAACGGGCAATTCCAGAAATTAGGAGGATTTTTACACCACACCTTGGTGACCCTGGACAAGTTGGCATCGGAGTCGAAGAAAAGCACAAGACGGGATATTTTGTAGGTCCACAATTATCAGAAGGGTTTCTTGTCTTTCTGGCGGTTTGTACTTTGTTCAACTTGCCCGATCAACCCCGAATATTTTTTATTGAGGAACCTGAGACCTATCTGAATCCAAATCGGTTGAGAGTGATCTACGGTCTAATGCATCGCTACGCATCCGTAAATCCGGACAAACAAATACTCATGAGTTCTCATTCTCCATATTTTATCGACTGGTCGGATAACGCGCCGGAAGAACTCACTCTCCTGCAGGAAAAAGATGGTTGGGTCGAATTGCGCAATCTAGGGGGAGTTGGCGACTTGCGATGTTTTCTAGAAGAAGATCCGTGGGGACGTTCGTGGGTATCAAAGTTTTTCAGGGCTGATTTTGCTGATGATCCTGTCCCAGAATTCGACCTTGGCGATGTCGGGGATCAAGGAGACGATTTTGATGATTTGGGACTGGAAGTTGTCAATCACAACTCGGGCGAATCGCATTAGAGATTTTTGGCGACGAAAAGTAACGGGGCTTCAGGTCTTTTCTATTGTTTTAACTGATTCAACTCCGGCCCCAGAGATTGGAGTCTGCTGCAAATTTTGCCTTAAACTGGTCGGGCGTAAAATTCACCACAAAAATTGTACGGCTTAATACGAAACATCTAGCAGAATAATAGAGAACATGTTAATCAGTAAGTTTGACATCTTTTTAAACTGTCATCCGGCAAAGATTAAATCATCATCATAAAAAGGAGCGCTGAGATGGGCTTTTTGCAGATCTTGACTTATTTAAGTGGCCTGGTTTTTGTGATCGCATTTGGCGCAAAATTGTTGAAGTATGCGACGATGCCGATGCATGTGCGATGGGAACTTTATCCAATACCTCATGAAGGCAAGGAATGGGGTGGTTCTTTTTATGAGGAAATCGACCATTGGAAAAAAGTTCGTCATAAGGACCACATGGCTCAGTACAGATTCATGGTTCCAGAAATACTTTTTATCAGGGCTTTGCGTGAAGATAACAGACCTTTGTGGTACTGGTCATTTCCTTTTCACATGGGACTCTATCTCAGTATTGGCGGGTTGGTTTTCCTGGGATTTGGGGCGTTTGTGCAAATTTTTGGGATGGTTCCTGAAAATTCAGCGCTGGCGAGCTTGTTTCAATCATTGACAACCGTGTTTGCGGTACCAGGTTATATTCTAGGAACAATAGGGGCCCTTGGTCTGATAGTGAAACGGACGACCGACTCAAATCTGGCTGATGTTACAGCAGGAATTGATTTCATGAACCTGATATGGCTCGGTCTTCTGTTCGTTACGGGTTTCATCGTTTGGCTTCAGGACCCCGGGTTCAATGTTTCCAGAGCTTATTTCCAGAGTCTTTTGACCTATGGTCCGATGAAAGAACCGATGAGCGCGATACACGTTGTTAATCTTCTTATTTTCATCGGTTTCTGGGCTTACTTCCCTTTCACTCCAATGACACACATGGTTTCAAAATATTTCATGTGGGATAAAGTAAAATGGGACGACGACCCCAACAGAGGAGACGCAGGCATGGATTCCAAAATTAAAAAATATCTCGCGTACCCGGTTACTTGGGCCGCTGTCCACATTGACTCTCAGGGAGGTAAAAAGACATGGGCCGATATCGCCACTACTAATCCTTGGGAAAACAAAGACCAGAAATAATTGGAGGATCCAATATGAGACCCGAAGAAATATCCAAGAAAACAGAACAGCTTGTAACAATAAAAACCGAGGATTTAGCTCCTTTGCCTTTTCCTTATGACACATATGAAGAGACACCCATAACTCCTCTAAAGGAAGAACAAAAGAAGAAATGGGAACATTCACTGGACGGAGTAAGCGCTCTTACACTACCGAAACCCGAGACTCCTGAAGAGGAGGAGCGCTTGGTCAAGGCGTTTCTAAGCGGTTTAGAAAAATTGATGACCAAGGAAAACAACTGGACCTTTCTGCAGCCTCTTATGTTGTCCTTGGAATATTGCGCAAAATGTCAGACTTGCGCGGATGCGTGCCCGGCATTTGAGATGAGTGGTCGTAAAGACATATATAGACCTACTTTCAGGGCAGACGTTTTACGAAAAATAGCCAAGAAGTATTTGAGCAAAGGTGGAAAGATTTTCGCCGGCTTCCGTGGACACGACATTGATCTGAATTGGGACACCATAGCCAGATTGGCTGAATTAGCTTACAGATGCACATTATGTCGACGCTGCGCTTCGGTATGCCCTGTAGGGGTTGACAACGGTTTGATAACACATGAATTGCGAAAGCTTTTCAGTCAGGAAATGGGCATCGCTGGTCCGGAGATTCACGAAAAAGGCTCTGTCAAACATCTTAAGTTTGGTTCTAGTACTGGAATGACAACAGCGGCCGTTGCCGACATCATTGAATACCTCGAAGACGATATTGAAGAAAAAACAGGCAAAAGAATTAAGATACCCTTGAATAAAAAGGGAGCGGAAATCCTTTTGATTCATAACGCCGGTGAATTCATGGCTTGGCCGGAAAATCCCATGGCTTTCGCCATACTCTTTGACGCAGCCGGGATAGATTATACATTGTCTACCGATCTAGTTGGATATGACGCAGTTAATTACGGTCTCTGGTATGATGACGTGCAGTTCGCCCGTGTTGCGTTAAAACACATCGAAATAGCCCGTAATTTGGGGGTCAAGAAAATCGTCATTGGAGAATGTGGACACGCTCATAAAGCCCTATCGGTTATTGCGGACAGACTTCTACCCGGTGCTCAGATGATTCCCCGTGAGAGTTCTTATACTTTGCTCAATGATATCGTAAAATCCGGGAAGATAAAATTCGACCCTTCCAAGAATGACTTTCCTGTAACTTTGCATGACCCATGCAATGCAGTAAGATTGATGGGTATCGTAAAACCACAGAGAGAAGTTCTCAATGCGATATTCCCTCCTGGCAGGTTCCGGGAAATGGAGCCTCATGGTGTAGAAAACTATTGCTGTGGCGGTGGCTCGGGTTTCGCTATCATGAGTTCAGGAAACTTCCCGGACTGGAAACGTCTTGTTTCCGGCAGGAAAAAATTGGCTCAAATCCTAAACGCTTTCCAGGGAGAGATGGACCCTTCGATCAAGAAGATGGTTTGCGCTCCATGCTCGAATTGTAAGGGACAAATAAGGGACATGCTGGAAAGCTACGAAGTTTATGAAAAAACGGGGATATGGTACACAGGCTTGGTGGAACTAATGGTCAACGCAATGGTAGACCAGAAGAAGCCATACATCGAATGGCCAGGCGAAGATGATGATGACATGTAGACTATTCTAAAAACAAAAAAGGTCGGTTCATTTCCGAACCGACCTTTATCTCAGCTATTTAAGAATTGATTCTCAATTTTCTATTCGCAGAGTTTGACTAGTCTGTTCCATCTTTCAGTGATCTTATCCTGAATTTCCGAAGTGAGTTTTTCATCCAGGTGCCTATAACGGCCTTGGCCTTTGAAATATTCGGATATGGGTTTTAGCTCCTTCGGTTTCCTGTTGAGCTTCCACACTCCTTTTTCGACTTCATACAATGGAAATACGCCGGTATCAACAGCGAGCTGCCCATATTCTATGGCCTTGTTTGGAGGAATTCTCCAGCCAGTGGGGCAAACTGATAAAATATGAATGTATGAGGGTCCATCAACTTCTTTTGCCTTCTGGATCTTTTTCTGCAAATCCGTGAAAAAAGTCGGGCATGCCGTAGCTGTGTAAGGTATACCATGAGCAGCCGCTATGGCTACCATGTCCTTTTTCCATGTCATTTGACCTGCCGGTTTTATCCTTCCTGCCGGAGATGTCGTTGTCGTCGCCCCGAACGGGGTCGACGAAGACCTTTGAATGCCTGTATTCATGTAGGCTTCATTGTCGACACACACATATATAACTTTGTGACCACGTTCCATCATTCCCGAAAGGGCCTGGAACCCGATATCCGTAGTTCCTCCATCACCCCCCATAGCCACTATTGTCACGTCCTTGTCAGGGACCCGCCCTTTCCGTCGCAGGGCCTTGAGCCCGGATTCGACACCGGAAGCTACCGCTGCGGCGTTTTCGAACGCGACATGGATCCATGGAACATTCCATGATGTCAGTGGATAAGGGGAAGAAATTATCTCCATACATCCGGTGGCCATTGCCAAGATCATGTCAGGGCCAATCGCCTTCAAC
>JACWAG010000134.1 GCA_014874425.1 Syntrophaceae bacterium
AAATATACCCATATACGGAGTCTCTCGATAGTTTCAAAAAATTTCCTTTTCTTTTTTTCGAAAATGAATGTTTTGAAGTAGACAAAGTTCGCGACAATAGAAATTTGGTAGCTGTCTTTCTAAAAGGTGTAGACAGTTTCGAAAACGCTAAAAAATTGAGTGGTAGATTGGTTAGAGCTTCAGCGGACTTCTTCCCGCATAAAGAGGATGATGAATATTACTGGTTTGAACTGATAGGATTGAGAGTTTATGACATTCAGGGAAAACAACTCGGCAATGTTCAATCTTTACTGAGAACATCTGCGCATGATGTCCTTCAAATTCAAACCAAAACAAAAGAGATACTTGTTCCTTTGGTTGACGAAATTGTCAAGACTATTGATCTGAAGGGAAATCAAATAGTTGTAGATCTCTTGACCGGTATGGGCCCAGATGATTGATATCCGGCTATTAACTATTTTCCCAAATATTTTTGATTCTTTTTTAGCGTACGGAAATCCGGCCAGGGCCATTCAAATGGGCTTGGCAAATATTCAGGCCATAGATCTTAGACAATTTACCGATGATACACGACGAACCACTGACGATTACCCCTATGGAGGCGGTATCGGCATGGTAATGAAACCGGAACCTATTGTACGAGGTATACGTCACGTCCAAAAATCAGCAAAAGAAGCTCATGTTATCCTTTTGACGCCTCAGGGTAGACAACTGAGTCAGGAGATCGTAGAAGAATTATCTAACAAGGATTGTCTGCTTTTAATTTGTGGTCGTTACGAAGGGATCGACGAAAGAGTACGATACTTCGTGGATGATGAAATTTCCGTCGGTGATTATATATTATCAGGTGGTGAAACCGCTGCGACAGTTTTAATAGACGCAATTATCCGCTTGATCCCTGGAGTGTTAGGTTCTGACAGTCGAATTGATGGAGAATCATTTTATGACGGTCTCCTGGAATACCCCCAGTATACAAGGCCTAGGGAATTTGAAGGATTTGAAGTGCCCAATGTCCTTTTAGAGGGACATCATGAAAAAATTCGTCTCTGGAGACGAAAAATGTCTCTTATGAGAACCATGAAGCATCGGCCTGATCTGGTGGCATCTATAAAGGCCGACGCCGAAATGAAGCGGATAATACAGGAAATTGATTTAGAATCAATAGTTTAAGTGGAGTGAGTTATGAATATTTTGGAAGAGTTGCAAAAAGAACAAATACGCATGGACGTTCCAGATTTTAGATCTGGTGATACGGTAAAAGTTCATGTTCGAATCGTAGAAGGTAACCGTGAAAGAATTCAGGTGTTTGAGGGCGTAATTATAGGGATCAACAGAAAAGGCTCCGGTTCAAGTTTCACTGTGCGAAAAGTCTCCTATGGAATAGGAGTCGAACGAGTTTTCCCACATGATTCACCTTTGATTGACAAAGTCGAATTGGTGAGCCGAGGGAGGGTTCGACGATCAAAGATTTATTACATTAGAAAACTTAGAGGTAAGGCAGCTAGAATTAAAGAGAAAATTGCAAGTCTTTAATTAATTGGGATGCCGCCTGACAATAAATATGAACTTGAAGCTTACGCGTCAGGCGTCAAACAGATAGCCGGTATAGATGAAGCGGGCCGTGGACCGCTGGCAGGACCAGTGGTAGCGGCCGCTGTAATTTTACGCGCTGATTCAAAAATATCAGGTCTAAACGATTCAAAGCTTCTTAGCCCCGTTCAACGAGAAAAACTTTTTTATGAAATCAAACAAGAAGCACAATCTGTAAGCGTAAGCATAGTCTCTTCCGAAACCATCGATTCCATAAATATTCTTCAAGCGACCCGATTGGCGATGACAAATGCGGTTCAAGCACTTGCGTTTGAACCGGAGTTACTTCTCATTGACGGTCCTATATCCCTTGATCTGACAATCACTCAACTCCCGATCATTAAAGGCGATAGACTGTGCGCATCAATAGCCGCGGCGAGTATAATCGCCAAAGTAACACGCGACCGAATAATGCTGGAATTGCACGAAGAATTTCCTGAATATCGGTTCGACAAAAATAAGGGTTATGGAACCAAAGAACATAGGCTTGCTATTTTGAAACATGGACCTTGTAAGGTCCATAGAAAATATTTCGGACAGGTGAAAAAGTTCTTTCAGGAAAATTTGTTCGGGAATTAATTTTCTATTTTTAAATTATCGAACGGTTCCAATCTTATGTCAGGTGAACTGTAAAGACCTCGAATTCTGAAAGTCGTAGTCAATATCTTTCCATCTTTTGTGATCAAATTACCAAAAATACCTGAAACTATGGCGTCTAATCCTACTAGAGGAGATACCTGCACTTTAAAATCTATTCGGTTTTGATCACTGAAATACATTCCTGAACCATCAATTCTGGCCGCGTCCGACAACAATTTTAAATTCCTGAACTGCCATTTGTTATCAAAAACTACCATTTTCCATGTAATTTTTTGATATGGTAAGCCTTGCCCGATGATGTCAGGTAGATGCCCCCTAATCAATGAACCCAAATTGATTAGAGAAAAAAGCTTAGATAGAATTTCAAATCTATAAATAATTCCATTTGTTAATACAACATCAACAATTCCGGTTTTGTAGATCCCATGATTTTCAACACTTTTTCGAAGTTTCCATTCCATTTTTCCATGGACGTTCATGTTCCCATCGACCTTTACTCTTTGGGGATCAGAAACAAAAACTCTATCGAACTTAAGATTCTCACCCTGAAAATCAAGTTTAAAAGGAATGGTTGTTTGGGCCTTGATATCAAAGTTGGCGCTTCCTCTCAAAACACCATCTACAAAGTTCATTTGCCATTTTGTGACTTTTACCAATCCCGAGACTCCATTCAGTTCAGAGCGGAAGTCATCAAACGATCGATGTTCTGTTTTCCCTTTGAGGACATGAACGTTTCCGGAAAGTTTACACTTTGCAAGAAATCGAATTAAAGGATTGGTCTGTATCCATTCTTGCCATGTGACAGAACTTATTTCATCTGGTGGAGCGGTAAAGTCCGTAGTGTCGAGAAATTCAGAATCTATGCTAAATTTAAGCCTAGGATTTTCCCCATCCATTATTGAGAAATTCCCTGCGACCAAGGAACTCCCAGTGCGAGACCTTTCAATGGAGACATTGATGAATTTGGACTTGCTTTGAAAAACTCCAGTTATTCCTTCGGTAACTTTCCTAAATCTCGGTAATTTTAGAGAGACGTGGCTAAAAATTATATTGGCTTCAAAATTTGGCCCCTGATTTCTTTCCTTTCTTATCGAAAAATCGCCTTCCAACCTTCCGCCGCTCTGCAACTCCAATACTGGATCCGTAAAAGGGATAAGAGATGATGTGGGGATCCCTTTAGGTGGCAAATTAACAAGGACAAGAAATTTTCCATCATCCTTGAAAAAGGCCTTTGCGGATATTCGACCGGCTTCTGATATCAAATAGGCTTCCTCTATAGATATCCCTTCACTGTTCCTAATTCCTGAGAATTCAACTTTGGCGTTTATTCCGTTTCTTTTTCTTACAAATGACTCGTAGACTATTGTGGTAGGAGAAAGATCTATGGTTCCAGAGAAAATGAGATTTGTGGGCTTGCCTTTAACAGTGAGAGAAACTGGAGTATTTCCAGCTAGGTTCCAACCAGATGAAAATACACTGAATTTGTGTACATCTGAACCTCCAAGCTTAAGATCCAAGCTCAGGTTCCAGTCGGATTGAGACGCGTCCCCTTTAAATTCGAAAGGACTGTCGCCAATCAAACCTTTAATTCCAGCAATACTCACTTTGGCGCCTCTAAACCTAATATCACCAACCAGTTTTCTTACAGGTAACGGCGATCCATCAATTCTGAACTGAATTTCTTCGAGTCTCACAAGACCCGTAAGAGATGGATCCGATAAAGCGCCTTTTACGTCCATGGTTATGGCGGCAGTCCCCTGAGTTTCAAGGATATTTTTGACGATGGGCTCAAATCTTTGAGAAAAAGGCTTATGCACAAGCACATCACGAATATCGGAAGCATAAGCATTGGCGGATACAAACAAATCTACAGTAGGATTTGTTTTCAAATTGGAAATCCACCCGTTTATCACCACCGGAGAATTTCCCAGAGATAGGTTTATGCCCTTAAAAAGAACCTCTGTTGTATTTAAACGAACAAATCCACTCGCTTCTCTGATAAGGGATGAACATCCCGGGACAAAACCTGAAACGTTGCTGAGAACAATATCAAATCCCATGTTAGCGTTTCGGAAGTTCCCCTTTCGAAACGAATCCAGGTTGTTGCTCCAGAATGAATTGACAATTTGAACATGTCCTTTTAAGTCCGCCCTTTTTATGCGGTCTCGTTCGGAAACCGGGAACAAACTCAATGGCAGAAAATCTGATATTCTTTTAAGATCAATCTCTGCTCTGGAAATTAATATGCCTAATGTTGAATTGGCTTTCTGTCTATCCTTAATCTGAATTTTCAGAGAAGCCACCGCGCCCGGTAAACTTATTTCCTGTAAATCCAGACTAATCAATTCATCAGATATGTCACCTACAAATCGAGTTCCAATCTTATCTATCGGGACCCTAGACTTAATAAGTTGATTCGATTGGATAAAACCACCGGAAACAATTGATACGCCACTGAAAGCCCATTTCCCGGAATCAAATTTTGCGTCAGCCGCAAAACTGAAATTGGCTCCCGAAATTGGTATATTGACACCAAAACATTTTACACAGATGAGAAAAGGTTTCACCGGACAATCGGAGAACTTTGCGCTGAAAATCCTGGGGGTTTGACTTTTATCCGATGGATTTTCAGATGAAAAACTGCCCTTCATTTCAAAGGAACCATAAAGAGTTGATTCGCTGGCGCGTCCTTTAATTTCAAATGAGTCAACTCCTGAAAGATCCAAATTTTGAAACTTGATATCCAGTTGGCTAAAGATAAGTTGACCTTTGGCGGAGGAACGTAATGAATGCGATTTATTTCTATTTATAACGCTACCTTGACACAACTCAAATTGTCTAATTTCAGGCTTCAACCAAAACGTTTCTAACAAATTCTTTTCATAGTTGGGAAAGTTCTCTTCATTCGTTAGCTCAGTCTGTAAAAACAGAGTGGGCTTGACCACGGAAAGCTTTTTGACCTTCAAGGATCGAAAAATGAGAGAACCGATGTCGAGATAACAATCAATTTCCTTAGCCTGAAAAACAGGTTCATTATTGTCGGGTTTAACAACATTGAGTTCCATCAGGGAAATTTGGATATTTCGGAAAGTTAACCAACGTATAGAAAGATCACTGTACTTAATTTTGTTACCAATTCTGGTTTCAATCAAGGCTGTTAAATATTTACCCGCTGTTTCCGCGGTTATAAAAAAATAAGCTACGAAAGACGCTACAAAGATACTAAAAAGACCAAATAGAACAAGACCAACCAAAATTCTGAAGCCGTATGTTTTTTTTTTGATTGATGTACTCAAAGGTTATCCGTGAATCTCGTTCATGAAAATGTTTGGAAGATAACGAGGCGGGGAATCTCTAATATTTAAATTTACAAGACACTATTAGGCCTGGATCAATACATAAACAGACTCTACTTGATTTTTTGGATGACAAGGAGGAGAGGAATCCCCCTTGTCGATTAAATAGTTTTCATGCCTTTATGCTTGACGAGTTCTCTTTTTCATTCTTGAAACCTTGCGTCGAAGAATATCCAGCCTGTTTCTCTTTGCTCCCTCACTACGTTCCTGAACAAGTTTTGCTCTCAACTGTTTAACCTTGTCTTTAAAAACTCGTACACCTTCCGAGTTTTTCTTAGACACGGAAGGCGGAAGGCCCTTCTCCGCCCTTAGAAAGTCAATGATTTCACGCTTATTCATGCCATGAATACCTTGAATGTTAGGCACCTTTAAAGCTTCTACGCGCAATTCTTTTATAGTCCAATCTTCTAAAGGTTTTTCCTTTTTTGCCTTGCGTTCCTTTTTGTCGCCCATTGATCCTCCTTGAATTTTTGCGTTTCTCGATGTTTCAAAAAGATTATATCAAAATCTAGAATTCTTGACGGCGCTCTCCAATGTGTAAAATCATAAAGCAAATCAATTTTACATATTATTGGTCCCTCTTGTCTATAACTTGTATTGTTTTGCGCTCACTCCGCGGGAGAGAACCATCTGGACTTGAGTTTTAAACGGAATTTTTCTTCTGATCAAATCCCTAAACGTTTTCCCCAGAGAATCGGAAAATGATACATCCGCATCTTCGGCAAGTTCAACCTTTAAGAATAATCGGTTTTTACCTTAGAGTCTGTCAAGCATTACTTGATATTCACAACTTATACCGGCTAGACCGCTTAAAACGCTGTCAATCTTACCAGAATAGATATTTACTGCTTTGCAGATATTTTTCGTCCATGATTGTCTGAGTCGCAAATTGTCAAAACCAGGTTTTCAAGGATTATTTCGGGAGCAAACGAGCCTAACTTTGAAGACTTGATTTGCATGTCCGCGGCGAGAATCATTTCCATTACTCGAATTAATTTGTCAAGAGGAAAGGCTTGAGCGGTTTTTAGCAGTTGAAAAAGAGGGAAATCTTTTTGATTTAATAGATTGAACTTACCTTTGTTTAATTTTTCGGAAGAAGTTTCCTGTCTGACTTTTGCAACGGTGGAGACAAACCCATCATAAGTCAAATTCGATTTCCAAGTTGACTTAAAACTCGTGAACAACAATTCACGGGCCGCTATGAGTTTGCGGAATTCAGATGCCATGACCGCAAGTGTCTGCAAAGGATGATCTACCGCTTTGAGATTTTCATGAAGCGCTATCAACAATTTTTCGGGGTTTGAGTCCCGAATGGCTCTTGATAGGTCAAAAAAAGCCGCTTCGTGAAAATCTAGAAAAAGATCTTTGACATCATGAACCGTTATCTCAGAACGTTTGCCCAGATAGGACACGATTTTCTGTAATTCACTTCTGATACGCCTAATGTCTTTTCCTGATTTTGAAAAAGCGAGTTCCATAGCCTCGGGCGTTATGGTTTTTTCATGAGTTCGCAGAAAGTCTTTGACTAAACTTTGGAAATAACTTCTATCAAGTCTTACAAATGATCTATCAAATCTCGGCCTTAATTCTTCGACTTGTCCTTTTTCCTGGAAAGTTTTCAAAAGAGGATTTCTTTTGTCGACGGAATTTGCGGTCATAATTAAATAGGTGTCCTGAGGCAAGCTATTTTGCAGGAGATCAATAAGGATATTTTCATCACCGGATGATATTGCTCCTGAAAAATCATTCGCAAAAGTCGCCGCTGCCTGCTGGAGCAATTCACGGTCTGAAGGATCAAGACGCGAAACCTCATCTACCTCTTTTAGCCAATCATTGGGCAAATCCCCTGTTAGGGGCACGAGATCAAAAGAAACCGCCATTTGTTTCAAGAAACGAAACGCTGCCTTGGACTCTCCTGCTTTCCACAGGTCAACGATACGACCAATGGTTTTTGTGATGTTGGCCTGACTGATGAATAAGGGAGTCTGTTCCACAAGCGCAACGCGTATTCCCCCAAACAAGGGTCTGTTCATCAAATAGGCGATTAGGTCGCCCATATCTAAGCTGGACCCATCAAAAGTGTTTAGATTAGTTGTCTTGGAGGCTGGATCCAAAATCGAGTCAATCAAGTTTGAAACTTTTTCTTTGATCAAAAAGTCATCACCATAGAATAAAAAAAGACCTGTCGAAATCTGACTTTTTTTAGCGGGTTTGTCTTTCATGTTCTGTGAAAGAATGGCCTAATAGCCTCTATGTCTTGTATATATCTTGATTTTATGAAGAAAAAATAATTTCTTGCGAACTTTCATTATTCCGCATGGTCAATATAATAACATAAGGTTAGTCCGTCAAACAAACTTGAGAGCTGGAATGTCGCGCGAAAATCGGCAGACATGTCCGAAACTGTACATAGCGGTTATGGTATTGAAAACATTGTATAACGAGAAGATAATCAATATCGTGGTGTCGGAAGTTGTACAATGAACAAAAACAAAATAATCCAAAGGTTAATTATAACCTGCTGAACTTAAGACTCATTTTCATGAATTTGTAGGTTTGGCGCCATAGTTGCTTTCTAAACTGGCATGAAAATCTTAAAGGAATTCAAACATGAGCCAGAAAAGTAATAAAGAAAATAAAAAAGAAGAACGTCAGGAAGAAGTTATCGCCACACTTATAAATCCTATTCATGTTTTTTCAGGGGCGGTACAAGTTAAGGATTATATAACGGCGCAAAAACAGCTTCTTAGAGATTTTGGTGAAGACATTTACTTTAACTGGCAACTTGAAGTGCTTCACGCTGAAATAGCGTCGATCATAGAGGAACTTAAGACAGAATCTACAGGACCACGTCCTAATACTAGCATAGTCGGCCAGGCATGATTGGTTTTATAATTGCTCACTTTCGGAAGTTATGAAAAGATTGTCCCTCATCGTTAAGCCCCGAAACAGGGGATAAAAAATATTAATCAGGATTGTTGGCTTTTCCAAGCCAACATATAACGCGCTTCGGAGGAAAAAGCATAACCAAACACCACCTGTTACATGGATTTGACTTTTGAATGTCTCACGCCGGAAAACGGGAACTTGAAGGTTCCCGTTTTTCTTTTTGGGTACCATCAAGGGTTAATGGAATTTATGGGTTGAAGCTGAAGTGCGAAAATTATATAAACCGGAGCAACCGACCGCCATTGTATGAAAGGTGGTTTCAAATATGGGCGTAAAGAAAATCTCCCTTGTTTTAATGTCAGTGCTAATTTGGGGTATGGCTGGTTCCCTTGGTGACGCGTTGGCTCAAGAGCCTTTTACTTTAACTTCATGGGGAAGATTCTTCTCAGGTATTGAGTGGGGATACCAGTGGGTAGCAGGTGATTTTGTCATACCGGCCGGGGGCCGGCCAGGGTCTGGGACACGTATTTTTTTGGGGCCTGATCTCGGAGCGGACCAGACTGAATCTGTAAAGGTTTTTACAGATGCGGAAATCCTCAATACCCATTATTTAAACTTGGACTATTTTATGTGCCTGGCAACCGGGCTGAAAAGAGTCCAGCGTGACCTGCTCTTTCATAACAAGCTGTATCCAGAAAATTCTCTGGTGGATACTCGCGTTGACATCAACTGGTTGAGATTTACATACGCATACAGATTGTTTGATATTGATTCATGGAATATCTGTCCATCAATAGGAATCCATTATTTACGTTGCGGTGTAACTCTCAATGGTGAAAATGAAGAAGGGCCCAATACATCTAACAATAGAAAACTTGACGCGACGTTTCCTACCATAGGCGTTCAAGCACGTTTCTTGGCGCCCTATGGGTTGGACTTCAAAGCTGAATGGGAAGGAATGCATCTCATTACGATTGGCCTAATTTCAAGCTTGCAACTTTGCGCCAATTGGGAAATTTACCCTGATATAAGACTGAGTATTGGATTCACAAATCGTCTTGTGAGTTCAATTGAGGATAATCAGGAATTAAACAATGAATGGTTTTATAATATGACTGGCTTTACAGGCGGCATAGCCTTTGGTTTTTAGGGGGATGGAACCCTAGCGCGCCGGGGCCAAGCGAGGGTTGTTCCCAGGAGCGGAAGCCTTTAGAAATTGAGGTTTAGCTATTGGGCCAATACGCGTGGGTTTGGATGACGCGAAAGCGGAATACAGGTATTTTATTTTCCTCATCAAACCGTCATGATATTCCAGAGCCTCGGGAAAGCAGATCGCGTGATAAGTAATATCCAATGATGTATATCCGTTGTTGCCGAGATCTAGATATCGCGCCTCACTGGTGTAATTCGGATCATAAACCTTGAGAAGATTTTTCTCCGGAAGCCAGGCGAAAGCTAGAACCGCATGCAAAACAGCGCCGGATGTTCCTCTGTTCATAAGCAGGACTAAACGAGGTTCACCTGCGGTTAGACCGCTGACAAGTCTGCGAAAAGGTTCAGAATTGTTTCCGTTATATCTGTTGCAAAAATCCGCCTGAATTCTAACCAGATTCTTGCTATAAAACTCCTGCAACTGTTTTGCTATTTTGGTTTGGATTTTGTTATCCAGCATCTTGCGCAACGGAAGGCCATCCGGTTTATTCAAATAGTACCAACGCGCGAAAGCCGCTATCGCGAAACAGTAACCAGGCGCATTAGATATTGTGAAAGCGTCTTGAGAAATATCAAAAGAAGCTTCAGCCAAGCTGCACATAATCGCTTGAGAGAAATATAGAAGAGCAGTTAAAAGCGCGTACAAAAATACACGCTTAAGACTAAAAAAGCCCTTCATAAGAAAAACTCCAGATAGGTAAGGATATTTGTGATATTATATAAAATATCGCTTGATATATCAAGCAAGAATGCTGCTGGGGATTTACCACTAAAACATACTCAAAAACTCTTTTCTCACATGTGTGGTAAATGTTAAATTATTACGTGTGCAAGCGCTGTTATTGAATAGGTTAACCGGTTAACCGCTGATGAACTAGTTTGGATGAGTTTTACAAAGAGATCTGGCATATAGAAATTGTTTGGGAAGAATTTGAAATGAGTATTCTGAATTTGATCGGGAACACACCGTTAGTTAAAATTGAGGACCCCAATGGGGGCAATCGGGTTCGAATTTTAGGGAAACTGGAGGGCAATAACCCGGGCGGGTCCATAAAGGACAGGATAGCTGTTTACATGATCCAAAAGGCCGAGGAACAAGGTCTAATAACCAAGGACAAAATTATACTTGAGCCTACATCTGGAAACACTGGTATTGGATTATCAATGGTGGCAGCCTGTAAAGGCTACAGGTGTCTTCTGACCCTGCCAGGATGTGTCAGTTTGGAGAGAAGGAACACATTACGGGCGTTCGGAGCGGAACTCGAAATTACGGAATCTTGCGAAAGCACGGATGGAGCAATAAGGCGCGCTCAACAAATCTATGAATCTGACCCGGAAAAATATTTCATGCCCAACCAATTCGAAAACCCTTACAACTGGGAGGCGCACTATATGACTACGGGTGTTGAAATACTAGAGCAAACACAAAATGACATTGATGTCTTTGTTGCTGGAATGGGAACCACCGGGACTTTGATGGGCATATCGAGGCGCCTCAAAGAAACTAATCCGGCGATAAAGGTTGTCGGGGTCGAGCCGGTTAAGGGGCATACGATTCAAGGCCTAAAGAACATGACTGAAGCCATAGTGCCAAAAATTTATGAACCATCGAGAATCGATGAAATCGTGAAAGTTAACGATGAACAGGCATATGATACAACTCGGTGGTTGGCGTTGACTCAGGGGATTTTTGTCGGAATGAGCGCTGGCGCCGCTGTGTACGGGGCGGTCCAGATTTCCAAGAGTATTGATTGTGGAACAGTCGTTTGTATTTTACCGGATCGGGGAGATCGGTACTTGAGCACTACTCTGTTTAAGTCAATTTGCGCAAAATGCCCACCCTAGCCATACAGTTGCGGAAAAACATTTCTGTGCTAGAAAAATTCGTAACACTCTCCTGGTTTGAGTTTGGCGGAGTCAAAGAAAAAAACTCGAACTCCATTGTGGTCGGGTAACGCAAACTTGACAGTATTTTTTGCTCCGGAATTGAGATGAGAACTGGAATTCATAAGTTGAAACGCAACGAGACGACCGTGTTCGTATAGGGGTACAGCTTCAACAACAACCCCATTAACTGTCCAAATTGGTCTAGGAATAAAGAAGGTATAAACCGGGTATACGCCTATCGCTTCTATTGAAGCGCTTAGAGAACCCGAAGCTGTCTTGCAGATCCTGACACTTGTTATTTTCCACGGATTTGAAGACGCCGCGCCGCTCTGAGCCTGAACGGATTCAAAATAGCAGACGCTAGTAAGCGCAAACAACAATAAGGTCGCAAAACAGATGCGCAACAACTTATTCATATTCGCTTACGCTCACGCCGCTAGTAGGCGGCTAATCCCTGAAATAGCCACTTTGACCTAATTGCATTTAGACCAACAGAGGAACCAGGTTCGACGTCGCTGATCTCTCTTTTAGATGAACATATAGCTGAATTTGCTTGAAAACACAAGGAAATAAATCATTCGGCGTTGACTGTTCCGCAAGAGTCAACTAAGATCAAATGGTTTTTTATCACCGCTGGGGAGGTTTAGTATGTCAGTGAGAATTGCAATAAATGGCTTTGGACGCATCGGCAGGACTGTAATGCGGAGCGCCCTGGCAAACCCGAAAATTGAGGTAGTGGCCGTAAATGACAAAATGGATCCTAAACTCATGGCTTTCCTATTCAAACATGACTCAGTGCATGGCCCATATCATGGAAATGTCTCTTTCACCGATAATTCCATTGTAGTTGATGATAAACAAATCAAAGCTCTGAAAATTACTGATGATTTGTTGAATCTTCCTTGGTTGGACCTAAAAATTGACGTAATTCTCGAATGCACAGGTATCTTCAGAGATAAAGAAAAGGCTGGAAAGCATATTCGAGCAGGCGCAAAAAAAGTCATTGTTTCCGCCCCTGGTAAAAATATTGACGGAACATTCGTAATAGGAGTCAATGACTCTGCCTATGACACCTCTAAACACGATGTCATTTCAAACGCTTCATGTACCACAAACTGTCTTGCTCCACTGGTAAAGGTTTTGAATGATGAGTTTGGTATCGATAGAGGGATGATGAATACGATCCATTCCTATACAATGGATCAAAGCCTTCTTGATACTGTCCATAAAGATTTTCGCCGGGCCAGGGCTGCGGCCATAAACATGATTCCCAGCACTACAGGGGCCGCTGTGGCAATTGGATTGGTCATCCCCGAATTGGCCGGAAAATTGGATGGTCTTTCAATTCGTGTTCCAACCCCAAACGTGTCGCTTGTTGACCTAACCGCTATACTTAAGAAAAAGGCTAGCGTTAATGA
The DNA here is from genome assembly GCA_014874425.1 of Syntrophaceae bacterium. Classification (GTDB taxonomy): domain Bacteria; phylum Desulfobacterota; class Desulfomonilia; order Desulfomonilales; family Desulfomonilaceae; genus CAJBEZ01. The sequence goes on from JACWAG010000134.1 coordinate 12,953, forward strand.
AATCAACGCAGCCATGAAAAAAGCTTCGGAAAATTCTTTAAAAGGAATTTTGGCGTATATTGAAGATCCACTAGTAAGCTCGGATTTTATTAATAGCACGTATTCATCACTTTTTGATTCTCTTTCCACTATGGTGGTGGGAGACAACATGGTGAAGGTGCTCTCGTGGTATGACAATGAATCCGGATATTCAACGAGAATGACGGATCTGGCGGCCTTCATCGGCGAAAAGTTAAAATAGGGAAAATCAAAAAGTTTCAAGCCGGCCCTGTTTTTTTAACAAAAGGGCCGGTTTGTTGTCTTGGCGCCAGGAATGTTGCAAGGAGTTTTAATATGGCCATAAAAAGCATTGCCGACCTCGATCTATTCAATAAGCGGGTTTTTTGCCGGTTTGATTTTAACGTGCCTCTAGATGGTAACGGCGCAATTAAGGATGACACAAGAATTGTCAGGGCCTTGCCTACCATAAGGTACGCTATTGAAAAAGGGGCCAGGCTTATTTTATGTTCCCATCTTGGCAGACCCAAAGGAACGGTAAAACCGGAACTTAGTTTAAAACCTGTGGCCGCTCGATTATCGCAGCTACTGGGGCAAAACGTGAGTTTTGTCAGTGATTGTGTCGGGCCTGAAGTTTTGTTGGTGGTGAATAATTTGCACAGCGGTGAAATGGTCTTATTGGAAAATGTGCGATTTCATAGCGAGGAAACGAAAAACGATCCAAATTTCTCTGCGCAATTGGCCGAACTCGCGGATGTCTACATAAACGACGCGTTTGGAACAGCGCACCGCGCGCATTGCTCAACCGTGGGGATAGCTGAACTCCTTAAAGAAAAAGGCGCTGGGTTGCTGATGAAAGAAGAACTAGAAAATCTTGAAAAGGCTTTTGCTAATCCTCGAAAACCCGTGGTCGGAATTATTGGCGGCGCCAAAGTATCTGATAAAATCAGCGTTCTCAAGAATATTTTGACGAAGATGGACATGGTTTTAATTGGTGGCGGCATGGCAAATACTTTTCTGAAAGCTGAAGGTCTTGAAGTAGGAATTTCATTAGTTGAAAACGACATGATCGCCATTGCAAAAGAGATCATGGAAATCGCTTCAGCTAGAAAATGCGATTTTTGTTTACCAAAAGACGTTATAGTCGCTTTAGGTATGGACAATGGCGTAGAGTCAAAAGTCACTTCAGTGGACAAAATTGGTCTTAAGGAAATGGCATTGGATATCGGTCCCGTTACTACGCGTGAATTCAGTGGACGTATTCAAAAAGCGGGTACGATTATATGGAATGGGCCAATGGGAGTTTTTGAACAGGCAGCTTTTAAAAAGGGCACGATGGAGATAGCTAAAGCAGTTGCGGCTTCAAAGGCTTTTTCAGTGGTTGGAGGAGGCGATTCTGTGCGGGCGGTAATCCAAGCCGGGGTTTCGGAGAAAATCTCCTACATATCTACCGGGGGAGGAGCATTTATGGAATTTTTGGAAGGAAAGGCGCTTCCGGGTGTTGTAGCTCTTGAATCGTGATTAGATGTGTCTCCGCAATTACGGAGATCAGAAAGGGATTATAAAATGAGCGAGCGAAAACCAATTGTAGCGGGCAATTGGAAGATGCACAATAATACAATTGAGACTCGAACCCTAATTCAGCAAATAATAAAAAACGGGAAAAACCTGGGGCAAAATTGCGAAGTAATAATCGCGCCTCCGTTCACCTCTATTGCTTGCGCCGCAAAAGAGGTCAAAGACAGCGCAATTCAGCTAGGCGCTCAAAATTTGTTCTGGGAGGATAAAGGGGCGTTTACCGGCGAAATATCGGGACCAATGTTAAAAGAAATTGGCTGTTCTCATGTTATAATTGGGCACTCGGAGAGAAGACAGTACTTTGGAGAAACTGACGAAACAGTTAACAAAAGAATTGGAAGCGCCATAAGGAATGGGTTGATACCCATATTTTGTCTGGGTGAAACTTTAGCTGAAAGAGAGACCGGCCAAGCTTTTATAGTTCTGAAGAGGCAGTTGGTTAAGGGGTTGGAATCCTTGAAGGTCGAAAATCCTGTGGATTTTGTAATGGCTTATGAACCTGTGTGGGCGATAGGCACAGGGAAAACCGCAAGTCCTGAACAGGCTCAGGAAGTGCACGCGTTTGTGCGCGGGGAACTAGCCCTGCTATGGGGAGATAAATTCGCGGCAAAGACTCGCATCCTTTACGGGGGTAGCGTAAAAGCAGCTAACTCAAAGAATTTGATCGGACAACCTGATATAGATGGAGGCCTAATCGGTGGCGCGTCATTGAATGCTGAGGATTTTCTAGGTATAATTGAACAGGGAACAGGTTTTTAGAAGGGAACGAATGAAATGCTTTACGGTATCATTCTTGTAGTGCATGTAATTGTTTGTGTGGCGTTGATTCTGATTATATTGCTTCAAAGTGGCAAAGGAGCGGACATTGGCGCGGTATTTGGTGGTGGTTCCAGCCAAACTGTATTTGGAAGCACGGGAGCGGCCACTTTTTTGAGCAAGTTCACGATTGGCGCAGCAGTAATTTTTATGTGTACGTCAATAATTTTGACAATATTTTCGGGGAGAGTGGCTACTCTCAACGAGCGATCTTTGATGACTGAGCAGAAAGCTCCTATTAGCGAGCCGGCGGTTCCTCAATCCCAGGGACAGGACCTAGGTAAGGAGCAAAAAGCGCCTAGTGAATCTCAAGAAACAGGTAGCGATACAGGCCAAAACACAACGCCGCCTGTTTCGGACAATCAAACGGGAACGGATCGGAGATAAAGCGGTAGGACTGTTTGAAAATAAAAACCCTATGTTTCACGTGAAACATAGGGTTTTTATAAGATTGCCCTAAATACAAAAACATTTAATCAAAACTAACCTAGAAGCTTATTCCCAATGTCTGATATGAAAGATCTAACAGCGCGAAACGCGGCTACCATTTCTCTCAAATCCTGAACATCCTGATCCGACAATTCTTCAGAAACTGCAACAGCCGAAACCTGAACTGCAGCGACTGGGGCCGGTTTCGGTACGGCTGGAGCCACTATTGGAGGGACGACAGAGGGTTTTTCTACGGAAACTGATGGTTTAACCACTTGAGGTGATTTTTCGACAGGTTTAGGTTTTTCAACAGGCTTGGGCGCTGGTTTAGGTTCAGCTTTGGGGGGAGTGGGTTTAGTTGGAGCGGCGCTCGGCTTGGCGGCCTCTTTCGGGGGCTCAGCCGATAGACTCAAATCAACTCCCATAGACGCCAGG
>JACWAG010000135.1 GCA_014874425.1 Syntrophaceae bacterium
AGTTGGGAGTCATCATTATATAGGTCCCTCTGCCAGGCCCTCCGCCCCCACAAGACATGCGAAACGGCGTCCTGTATTACTCCACCGGAAACTTCTCTGATAGCTTCCACAAACTTGGTCAGGAAAATTACGTTCTCACGCGCTAATTCGGCGACGTCCGAAAATCTTATTCGGATAATCATCTGTGCGCTGTTAAGTGTGCTTAAATCGCCGGAATCCAATTCACGCGCATTGAACTGAAGCAATTCTTCAGGATATTCAAACAATTCCGCCGCTTCTTCACGAAGTATGTAATCAATTGTAAGCTTTTGTCTGGCGATGAGCGTTTCCAGATTCTGAAGCTCACGAGATATGTTTTGTCTATTTAGTGATTGTTGAAGAAAACTCCTCTTAAGCTCCTCCCAACTGGGGATAGTGGGCGTAGGAGAGTAAACCCAGTATTCGCAATGGCTCACCCATAATCCTGATTCCAGGTTTAGCGCGCCGGCGGTGTTGTCTTCCGGGGGCAGTTTGCATTCTTTGGATCCGCGAAACGTGTTCAGTATATTGTTCCCAGGAGATGAAACAAGTGACCGAGCGCGGTTACCGATAGCTTTGAGACTTTCTTTGCCTGACATTGAGAAGATTTTGTTAAATGGGACCTTTCCTCCTAGGATTGCTCCCAGACCAAGAGAAGATCCACCGTTTAGTTCCCTACGCGCCTTCTTGATCGCCGGATTTTTGTTGTCCATACAGGGTCGTGAATCCAGAAGCCTACGGGCCTCTTCCTCTCTTCCCAACCGGATCAGTACCAGTCCGAGCCGACCAATGTCATCGTCCTCCGCCTCAGAACTCTGGTACAGGTTCAATCCTATTTCAACGGCTTCCTTATATTTTTCCTGAGCCAAATATACCTTTAACAGCGATTGGAGGACCTCCCTATCGTTAGGGTCCTCGTGGTGAAGCAGGCTCAGAAATTCCTCGGCCTTCTTGGGCTCGCCAACTGAAGCGTACCCCAGGCCAAGCGCCCTGACACTGTTTTCAAGAGGGCCATACTTCCGATATAGCGACTCCAGAGCACAAACAACATCTCTGTTTATCTCTCCACCGTTGAGTATTCGGCTTGAGAACGCGAGAATCTTGTGTCGGACTTCTTCGGGTATAGAATCGGTTTGAGCAGGCTTCCATGCCTTGGGAATCTTGGCATGACAGTGTGGACAATTGAGAAAATCTTCCGATATGTTTAAGAACCTTTCTTCTGAAAGGCTTTGAAGATAACCACAGTCGGGGCAACGGACCTGGACCATATCTTAACTCCTCAAATGTCTGACGCCTGACGAACGTGAACCGATTACGGCCACGATTAAACTTGAACAAAAACTTTCATAGTTTAGTTCAAATGTCAAATATTATATACTAATTTGGTGCATGGTGTTATTTATTGGCCAAGTGACATTGTTGTAGGATTATAAATGTGCGGAATTACCGGAATAATTGATTTTAAAAACGAGCCCGATGAGCGAGTCGCGCAAATGATGACAGATGCGCTAGCTCACAGGGGGCCCGACGCGGGAGGATTATGCAAGTTTCGATCGTGTGCGCTCGGCCACAGGAGGCTCTCAATTATCGACCTCACTGATGGCGCCAACCAGCCCATGTTAGCCGATGATGGGCTTACAGCTATCGTATTCAATGGAGAAATATACAATTTCAAAGAGTTGCGTGATTCCCTGGAATCTAGGGGCGCCAAATTCCGCACCAACTCGGACACCGAAGTCCTTCTTAGACTTTACATCAGCAAACAGGAACAAATGATTCCTCTTCTCAACGGAATGTTTAGCTTCGCCATCTGGGACGACAGGCGAAGGCGGCTTTTTCTCGCTAGAGACAGACTGGGTAAAAAGCCTTTGTACTATTCACTCCAAGGCAAGAGGCTATCGTTTTCATCAGAACTCAGTTCGTTACTTGAGGACCCTGGGATATCGCGTGGCATCGATCCTCAGGCCATGTCGGAATATTTCCTTTACGATTTCATTCCCGCTCCGCATACCATCTTTGCTGGCATAAAGAAATTACCAGCGGCCCATATGGCCGTTTTTGACGAATCCGGAATGAAAGTGTCACGATATTGGGTACCGCCAACCCCTGGTTCAGGCTTGAACTATAAGGCGTCCAAAGAGTCATTGTTAACAACTCTCGCCGACTCTACTGAAAAGAGGTTGGTTTCTGATGTGCCAATCGGAGCGTTTCTCAGCGGGGGTTTGGATTCGACTCTGGTGACCGCTCTAATGTCAAAATCTGCGGCGTCACGGATCAAGACTTTCAGCATTTCCTTTCCCGGCACTAGTCATGATGAATCCAGGTGGTCCAGGCTGGCCGCGGAATATATTGGCTCAGATCACACAGAGCAGAGGGTCGATTTCGATATAGAGGACCTATTCCCTAAAATGGTAAGACACTTTGGAGAACCATTCGGGGACTCATCAGCCATTCCGACCTGGCGTTTATGCCAGGAAACAAGAAATAATGTGACTGTTGCCCTTTCCGGGGATGGAGGCGACGAACTTTTTGGTGGATACGAACGATACTTAGCTCGTCGATACCAAAACATTTATGACTGCTTGCCTTCAGCTCTCAGGGAAAAAATCATTGAGCCTATTTTGATGAGCACAAAGGCCACTACCAAATATTATGGTTTTAGTCTCACCAAAAAACTCAAACTTTTTATTGACGCGTCATCGCGCATAAGACGGGATCCATTCGCTTTGACTCCCCAGACATTCACCAGAGATGAAGTCGAATTGTTAACAGGTTTCAGTTACAAACCTGAACTCGATCCGGCGATTGAGCAGGCAGGGCATTGTATGGATCTTGATCCAGTAAGCAGAATGATGTTCACCGATCTCCAGACTTACCTTGCCGA
>JACWAG010000136.1 GCA_014874425.1 Syntrophaceae bacterium
AGGTACCGCTGTATTCGCCGGAATGCTTGGTGTTACTGTTCTCGGAGTATTTTTCACACCGGTCCTCTATCTGTTCACGCAACGGGTTAAGGCAATTTTTAGCAAATCTACAGATGATTGAAGCGCCAGTGACCTAAATTTCTAACTTTTCTCTGATCTTTTTGAGATATCTTCTGCTCACCGGCACGCTTTTCTTTAACCGGGTCTTGATTACTGCCGCCTGATTCTCATGAAAAATAATCTCGTCCACGTGGTCTATGTTAACCACGAATTGTTTGTGGCAACGGATTAGACCAGACCTGGCTTCCAGCACTCTGAGAGTAAGTTCGGTATAGAACTCACCCTGAGCGCAGACCAGGTAAACACCGGAAACATCGCTCCGGACATATTCCACGTCTGAGATGTTAATCAACTTAATGCGGTTGGGACCTACACATGGGATTCTCTTGATCTCCGTAGCTATGAATGCACTAGAGTATCTTTCACTCAGCCTCTTTTGAATCTTTATGATCGTTTTGGCAAGCCTCTGTTTTTCAACCGGTTTGAGCAGATAATCAAAAGCGCTCTCTTCGAAGGCTTTGAGAGCATATTCATCATAAGCGGTTACGAATACTACGATCGGCATGATTTCTTCATCAATCATACTCAACAATTCCATGCCTGTGATGCCCGGCATTTGGATATCGAGGAAAATAACCTCGGGCTTTTCACGCTTTATCGCCTTGAGCGCGTCTATGGCGTTGTCACATTTTCCCACTACCCCAAATGTTCCAGTCTCATCTAGAAGCGCTTCGAGTTCCTCCCTGGCATGGATTTCGTCATCCACGATTAACGCACGGATCATACTCAGAGCCCTCCAGTGGTATGGAAATGGTGACCCTGGTTAATTCATTCGGGACACATGAGACCTTTGCGCCATAGCTAGCGCCCGCCATTAACTTGAGCCGTCTATCGACAATCTTGATCCCCAAACCATTTTCGTTTCCGTTTTCGCAGAAGGTCCCCGCATTGTCTTCAATTTCAATTATAGCAACGCCGTTTTCTTTATACGCTCGTATCTTTGCGACTCCTGGTCCCAGCATATTCGCTATTCCGTGTTTGATCGCATTTTCTATAATGGGCTGAAGAGTAAAAGCCGGTAGTTTCAAATTAAGAAGGTTGGGATCTACATCCATTTCAATCGTGAGCCGGTCTTCAAATCGCGCTTTTTCTATCGCCAAATAGGAATTCACATGTGCAAGTTCCTCTTCCATGGTTGACAATTCACCGTTTTTCTTGAGGCTTTTTCGGAGAAAGGAGCTAAGACTCATTAGAAGTTCCCTTGCCCGGCTAGCGTCTTTACGGAGTATAGCAATTATGGTGTTCAGAGAGTTGAAGAGAAAATGCGGGTTCACCTGAGCCTGGAGCAGTTTCAGTTCAGATATGACTAAGAGGCTTTTCTGCTGTTGGTATTTTGAAACAAGCAGTTGATTGGACAGTAGCCGGGCGATGCCTTCTCCGAGTGATTTGTTCATATTGAGGAATCGCTTATTACTATCTTCGTATAGCTTAATGGTCCCAATCACCACATCATCCACCGCGAGTGGCGCCACAAGCACAGAATTGAGTGGGCATGTCTCAGATATGAAACATCTGTAATGATCTTGGGCTCCGTCAGCGAAAGTAACCCTGTTTTCCCTTATCGCCAGCCTGGTTAAGGGTGAAGAAATTGGAGTATCTGGAAGGTGGTGTTCGGACCCGACACCGACGAAGGATAGCACCTTTTCGGTATCAGTAATCGCTACATCGCTGACTCCCGTTTCCTCTCGAATGATCTTGGCCATTTCATCAGCCGTTTGTCTATTGAATCCCTTCGACAGGAGGCTGAGACTCCGTTCCGCAATATTGAACGCTCTTGAGGAGAACGCCGCAGCTGCCCTATCATACATGTCTCGTTGATCTCTGATGATGCTCATAAAAATGGCGCAACCGCAGGAAGTTGTCACAATCATCGGCAGGGCAATGACCTTGACCAAGGCAACAGCGTCGGAGAATGGTCGGGAAACAGCGAGTATTATGACCATCTGCAATGTTTCAGCAACCGCAGCCGTCAAGAAAGCTACTCCCGGGTTGAAGATCTCCTGGAGTTTGTTCCGCCTTGTCAGATAAAGGCACAGCAACCCACCGACCAAACCTTCTGTGGTTGTTGAAAGACCGCAGGAGAAAGCTGTGAAGCCCCCCTGAAAATATCTGTGTAACCCGCCGGTAAATCCCACTGCGGTACCCAGAACCGGCCCGCCTATCATCCCCGCCAAGACAGGGCCAATCGCTCGCGTGTTTGCCAATGCGCCCTGAACCGGGTGCCCAAGGTAAGTTCCCATGATCGACAATGCTGAGAAGAAAAAATACAGGTACACCTTATCGCGACGGTCCAAATTCTGATTAGTCAGAGGTCTAAACCAGGGTGATTTGCAGTACAGGTAACCAACAACCAGAAAAATCGCCATGGTTTCAAAAAGTTGTAAAAAGAGGCTCATGGAGACCTCGTGTCTATTATCAATACCTCTAACATTGTTACCAAAGTTCCGCCGCTCCAACCTGTTCTATAGTGTGGTTCGCTCCTATTTAATTTCGGAAAATCCTGATATGTTATGTTCACGTTTCTCTTGCAGCCCTGAGATTATATCGTAAATTACGTCGCAAATTTTCTCAAGCTTCCATACGAAAGCCGGTCCGGGCCATGCTCGTTTA
>JACWAG010000137.1 GCA_014874425.1 Syntrophaceae bacterium
ACTCTCTTTAAGGCGGGTTTGCACAAACTCGTCATCAATTGCTATGACGACGAGAAAGGCCGTCTGGGTCGTTTACACAGCATCGCTACCGAAATAACGAACCAAATGCCCGATGTCAGGAACTCCAAAGGTGGCTTCCATATGATGATTAGGCCGGAGCGGTCGAATAGGGTCCGGCAGGAAATAACGATAGAGAACAAGACAACCTGGACGAAGGATGGTCAAGAAAACTGGGCGGGAAACGTCCCGGGTATACATCTGGTGCGAGAACCAATGAAGGCTTGGTGTTTTCGACCGTTTTATCAACTATACGTCCATTACAACGGCAACGTTGTCCTCTGTTGTTGCGACTGGAAAGGCGATGTGGTGTTCGGAAATATTCAAGAAAAAAGTCTTGACGACATTTTCTCCGGTCCGGTGGCCACAACTTATCGCCAAAACCTCAAGAACAAGAATAGACAGATGAAACTTTGTGATGTTTGTGATTATCCTGGAAAACTTCCGTCGTCTGCACGCATCTTCTATTATGTCATAAATTTCATGAATCGATTGCGAGGTTCTTAACCGGATGGCAAAGACAGGAAGAACATGGCAAGCCGAGAGTCGCTTCCACTCATAACAGATACCAACCGGACTTGTTATCTTCTGGTGAAGTTTTTAATATTCTGTTCATCGAAATTACTGGATGGTAAACTTGCAAAAAGGTTAGGCTGACAGCAACACGCCTTATTGGGATCATTTTAAGATCTCCAGGTCTGTAAGAGGGTCTACATTAACAATCACCGTCCGGTTGAACATTTCTACCGTTATAGCAAACCGGCCCTTGCTGGAGCGCCCGACAACTATACCTTCAACTCCTTGAAGCGGGCCTGATGTGACCACCACTCTCCGACCTTTGAGCAGCCCAGGCTTTACCAAAAGATCCTGTTCGACCGCGAGGACTTTTGATACGGATTGTAGTTCCATGACGAATGAGCCTTGCTCCCTTATCTGAATAATCCTGGCAAAGTCATGGGTGTCGTACAGACGCCAATGCTTTTCTCTATCCAGAGCAAAGCAGAGATATCCCTTAAACAAAGGCGCTTTTGTAATTTTTTCCCGAAGCCCGCCTATTCTGATTTTACGGTCGTACAGAGGCATGTAATAACTTATTCCCTGGTTTAACAGGTATCTTGCAAGTTTCCATTCGCGGTTGGGCTTGGAGTGGATTACCCACCACAACCCCAAGTCCTCTTCGAGGGGCTTTCCTTCAGGATATCGGGATGGGATGTCCTCGTTAAATCGCATGGGGGTAATTAGATCGCCACGACCAATGACAGAGTCGCAGGCTGACACATGTCGAAATTGTAAGCCGAGATGAAAAATGCCGCAATCTCAAAATTATGCGCCGCGATCATAGCGACATTTTCGACACAAGAGCCATTCACGGGGAAGACTCACACTCATAATCAATTTTCATATCATAAACATTATATAGTACTATCATAAAAAAGGAAAGCTGATGATTCAAGCTAACATGCTCAACTAAAAGGAAATGGGTCATGCAATATTTATTATTTGTCACTAAAAAGTTAGTAAGCGTTATGATATATCCGGTTGGCATAACCTGGGCGCTTGGGTTTATAGCTCTTATGATGTTCCTAAAGAAGCGGAATAGAGCGGGCATTGTCCTGTTGAGCGCTGCGGGAATAACACTACTCGCGTTCTCGTTGGTCTGGACAGGCCTAGCCTTGCTACGGCCGTTGGAAGATGAGGCCGGCCCCTATGCGGACCCGGCCAAATTACGAGGCGCCGGCGTAGAATACATTGTGGTACTGGGAGGCACATCGTTCACTAATGAGATGAGCGCTTCAGATATTTGGGACAGGTCTGTGCTCAGGTTGTTGGAGGGCGTGAGATTATGGAAGGACATGCCCGGCGCTAAACTAGTTCTATCCGGTGGCGCGCCAAGTTCCGCGGAGGTGATGGCAGTTCTACCGATGCGCCTTGGAGTTTCGAGAGAGTCACTAATATTGGAGACTCGCGCGCTCGATACAGATGATGAAGCTAACCTTTTTAAACCAATTGTTAGTGATGCGCCGTTCGCTCTGGTTACTTCAGCGAGCCACATCCCGAGAGCGCTAAGACTTTTCAGGAGCAAGGGGATGAACCCTTGGCCATGCCCTTGCGATTTTAGGGCGAAGAGGCGGCAGCCTTTGTTTGTATTGCTTTCCCCGAATGCAGATGGCCTGTATAATTCGGAGATTGCCTTACATGAATATTATGGTCGCATGTTCTATTGGTTGAAGGGGTTGATAGCCCATACCGCGCAAGCGTATTAATCTCCTGTTTAGCGAAATTACAGTCCTCATAGCAGTGACGCTGGGGGATAGAACCTAACACTTGAGGTAAACTCAATAGTCTACCCCAAGTGAGTTATCATACAAAGGTATTGAATGGACTATCAAAGCGGGCGTTTATTCGCTGCCGGATTTACAGAGAATCTACTGTTCACTCCTGGCGGAACGCTTTCGGTCATCTGAAGCAAGTTTGATTATCAAAAGATTATCCAGAACTTCAACCGAGCGGGTGGAATCAACAAATTTCTTGGATGGAGAGACATTGAGCCCATATTGGGCGTTAAAAAGTTCCAGGACTTTGTCTCTACCAAGTATTTCGCGCATTTGTAGATCAATTTCGACAAGAGCGCCTTTCGGATCGAATTTATACGCGGCGAACCTGAAGAGATTATCGTTTCGAATAATTTCCCCAATCTCGTCCCCAATTTCTTCGAATGAAGATGTCCCTGTTTGTTTCTTAAGAATATCCAGAATTTGTAGCTTAGTCATTCCAAGCCGTATGTCTCGATAACCTTCAGGAGGTTTGGGTCCTGCAAACGAGGCAGACATTAATACAAGTGAAAACAAAACAGTCATAGCGATGACGATTAGCGCCCAGCTTTTTCTCATAAAATCCTCCAAGGGGGATAATTGGTACAATTATACTAAATATGTGAAAAAATTTGAAAAATAAAATGGTGATTTCCGAAAAAAAATTACTCTTTCTTGCGCAAAATTGATTATCAACATAATTTATGGCAAATTCAGCCCAATTTCCATACTCCGCTGTCAAATTCTGTTCCCTGAGCCTGGAGTAAAAACGCGGTCAAGCTTATTGGGGGTTCGATCCGGTGGAATTACAGGGCGCGTTCCTCGGGGGCCATGAGAGGGAGTTCGTGTCAAATCCGCCTGTTTCAGCATTATCCTATCGACAACTTGTTTCATAAGATTGATAGGAATAGCGAACCCGATGCCCATATATCCTCCGCTACGGGACAGGATTGCAGTATTCATACCAATTACCTGTCCATCGATATTGACTAGCGGGCCTCCGGAATTTCCCGGATTGATCGCCGCGTCAGTCTGAATAAAATCTTCATAATCAAGGATTCCCATATCATTGCGCCCTTTTGCGCTGACTATACCAGCAGTCATTGTCTGCGTCAGTCCGAATGGATTGCCAATTGCCAGGACCCAGTCCCCAACTTCCAGGGTGGATGAATTACCCAAAACAACGTGAGGTAAATCTTTACCATCTATCTTTAATATTGCAACATCAGTTTTAGGGTCGGCTGCGACTACCCTGGCTTTGTATTTTTTCTTGCCTTCGAGGGTAACGATGATTTCATCAGCGCCTTTTATCACGTGACGGTTAGTTAAAATGTAGCCGCGACTATCAAAAATGAAGCCGGAACCAAGCCCCTGCTGGCGCATTCTCCCGCCACCGCCCGGAGGAGCGCCAAAAAAGCGTTTGAAGAAATCATCACCAAAAAATTCCCGAAACGGATGATTTTCAAAGAAGGGATCAATTTCGGGTCCCGGACCTTGAGTTTGAATTATCCTGACGGATGATATGTTTACAACCGCTGGGCGAACGTTCTTGGCTACCGCTCTAAAAGATTCCTGTAGATCTTTTGCCCCATTCTTGACGACAGGCTGAGCGTACGTCGATGATGTCCATGAACAAAAAGTAATAAGCGCAATAGCGAAAATAATGCGACTGATATTGAATGAAATCCGCAGCCTGGATTTGCAGGACTTGCGATCTGTACAGTTTGAAGACATAAAAACTCCTCTGCTAAAGGCGAATCAATAATATTGAATTGGCGAAAAATTCTCATAGTATAAACTGTCGGTCGGAAGCAAGAGAGGAAGTTTAATCCATGAGTGCGCTATCAACTTTAGTCAACCGAAAGCTGGCCATGGTTTCAAAGACGGAGACGCATAATGAAATTTTCCAGTCGATTGCCAATTTGTTTTTTTTTTGCTGAGTTTGATCGTGTTAATGTTCGTACAGTTTTCAAATTCCGATGAATTTAAAAAGGCGACTCAAAATAGAGCTATAACTTTCCCGCATGATCACGGTAAACACCCGAACTTTGAGACCGAGTGGTGGTACTTTACCGGAAACCTGGCTTCAAAAAATCATGAATGGGGAACGCAACTAACTTTTTTCCGCCGTGGTCTTTTCAAAAAACCTGCAAAGAAAGGCTCCGCGTGGCGCGTTCGAGATTTATATCCAGCGCATTTTGCTCTTACCGACGTCACCGACAATAAATTCTTTCACACTGAACTTATTTCTAGAGAGGGTCCAGGATTGTCAGGCGCGGCTAACGATAGCTTAAATGTTCATATTAAGAATTGGACCGCGTCACAGAAAGGAGAACAAATTCTACTAAAAGCAAGAGAAGAGCAGTATGCGATAGATTTAACGCTCACTCCCGAGAAACCGGTAGTTTTGCACGGAGACAAGGGGTTCAGTGTTAAGGGAAGTGATACAAATCAAGCTAGCTATTACTATTCATATACAAGGCTTAGCGCTAAAGGCGCCTTACTGTTTAATGGAGTAGAACATCATGTTTCTGGTCTTATGTGGATGGACCATGAATTTGGGTCGTCGATATTGAGCGCGGATCAGGTCGGTTGGGATTGGTTTAGCATTCAATTTGATGACAGAACAGAGTTGATGGCTTTTCATCTCCGACGAAAGGACGGTTCCTTCGACAAGCCGTTTGCGACATTTGTTGATTCATCCGGTAACTATACCCATCTCTCTGGAGATTCAATATCTATAACACCCACAAATTTCTGGGTAAGTCCTCACACGAAAGCCAAATATCCCTTGGAATGGGTCATAGAAGTCCCGGAAAACCAACTTAAATTGAAAATAGTACCTGCGATAAAGGACCAGGAGCTTACTGCTGAAAAAGGTTCAGGAACAAGTTATTGGGAAGGCGCCGCAAGGGTTACCGGTGTTGTGGGAGATCAGCCTGTCAGAGGTAGTGGCTACGTAGAACTGACCGGGTACGGGAAATCCATGGGAGGACAACTGTAGGATTTTCATAAGTTCGTGAGAACGCGCTAATTTTCATATTGACATAAATTAAAAGCCACGTATATTTTGTTGAGTTGGAGGTGAGGGACATGGAGGTGCTATTTTTAGTCTCCGTAGGAACTGCTGTATTGTGGCTTGCGTTTGGTAACAAGAAACATTGGTCAGGCATGTAAGCCAAAAGAATTTTTAGCGTGAATCTAACAACCGGGAGTTTTCATAAAAGAAGCTCCCGGTTTCATTTTGTATGCGCCCGACTATTTTCGAAAAAGTCCGGTTTTTTTGAGATCTTTGGAGCGCGTTTCTTCAATTAGGCTTTTTACTAGTGTAGCGTATTCGGTGCCGATCTTTGGCCATGAAAAATTCTCTTCAGCCATTTTGCGAGACTTAATTCCCATTTGAATCAACAAATCCCGTGGAGTAAATGCGGCAAGTTCCATTGTCTTGGCAAGATTTTTAGGGTCTGGGGGAGATGATACGAATCCACATTCATATCTATGAATAAAGTCCGTTGTTTCATCAACGTCATTTACCAGAATTGGCCGTCCGAGCGCCGCGTATTCTGCAAATTTAACCGGAAAAGCCGCTCTCGAAGCTATGTGGTTTGGTCTGGGTGAAATAAGAATGGAGGCGGAACCTAATAAGCCAAGCATTGTTTTTCGATCTGTTCTGTCTACCAATTTAACCCTATGGCCGAATTTTTCTGAAAAAATCTGTTTGACACTTTGATCTGAATTTCTAAAACCAATCAGCAACATGGTTATTTTTGGGTCAGAAACCATTTCAAAAGCCGCTATGAGATCGTTTATGCCTTGCCATGTCTGGAATTCACCCGCATAACCAAATGTAAATTTGGGGCTTTCCGCTTGAGGTAAAGGTCGAAAAAGTTCAAGATCCACCCCATTTCTGACGACGCTGACTCGGTCAGGCTTGACACCAGCTTTAACCAAGTCGGCCTTATGCCACTCAGACTGTGTAAGAATATAATCCGCTGAGCGCAATGCCATGGAATACTGCAATCTGACCATGAATGAAGGGCCCCCTGATGGATTGCCCGTACTGAGCTGGTTGGCCTGCGCTGATTGCGATAAGTCATCACCGTGCATATCCAGGGTGACAATACCCGGAATAAGTTTATGAACCCAATATAGAGACTGTCCTACGAATGGGGCCCCACAATAGATATATCTGTAATTTCTAAGTTGATTCAACCGTAACGGCATCAGTAGCGATGAAGTTGTTACTTTCTTAATAGGGAGGGCCTCAGAAGTAAAAAGAAAATCACATCCTATTGAGTGTTCTTCTAGAAGCCCTGCAAATTTCTTGATTCGGTACTGGTAAGCGGAGTCCGAATCATAATCGGCGCCGGATATAATTAAAGCTGCGTTGCCCAATTTTTTGCCCTACACTTTTTATAGTCGCGATTTCCTCAGGATACAAACCTTTAAGGCAAAACAAAAGTGCGAAATAAGCTACCGCTGAAATCACAATATTTAAAAACATATTAAACTCACGAAGCAAGTAAGTCACAAATGCCATTCCAGTCGCTGCTAAAAAAGGCTTTTTCGATATCTGAACAAGTTGCACCGGGAACAAATTTTTAGTAACGAACAAAAGCTGGAGGATCACAAACACTACTATGGTGATGATGTTCGCCATCACTGCCCCGACCTCAGCAAAAAGTTGAATTAATATATAATTCAGGACTGTGGCCATGGCAGCGGCGACCATATTAATTTTCATGTCGAGACCCTGGTAGTTTGCTGCGATAAGCGTTTGGGCAAGTATCAATACGAGACTATAAGGGATCAAAGAAGGCGCCATGAGCTGCAAAATGAAAACAGACTGAGCAAATTTGTTGCCATAAATCAGAAAGATGACTTTGTCGGCCAGAAGAATCATGCCTATGGCCATTGGTAAACAAACTATCAGGACATAGCGGATGGAAAGTTCCGTTTTCTCTCGCAGGCTTTCCAATCCATAACCGAAATGTCGTGAAAATATCGGCAGTATAGCCAAAGAAAAGGCCATAGGAATAATGACGCACATCTGATTAATTCTTAAGGCTGCGCCGTAAATCCCAACTGACAATACGCCCGCTAGTTTCGAGAGCAAAATCATGTCCACATTTAAATGTATGGTGGAGAAAATCGCGATGCCCATGAATGTTGGGGCTTCCCTAAATAGCATAGTCCAAATATCTTTTTTAAGTTTTATTGAAAAAACGCCTACAACCTTGAAGTAGAAGACCAGAAGCAAACCAAGGGCCAGCAGTTTTGTAAGCACTGTCATAGCGGAAATAGCCACAATTCCGTATCCGGTCAAAACAACGGCCGTACACAGAATCACTTTGGACACATTTTCCATGAACTGACCCAAAGCTATGAATTCCGACTTTTCAATGGCCCGAAAGCTAGCCTCAAGAAATCGGGAGCAACTTGCTGGAATAAGGGCTACGGAACCTAACAAAAAGGCT
>JACWAG010000014.1 GCA_014874425.1 Syntrophaceae bacterium
GCGGGAATTCTTTCCCCATCTTCGGGAAACGCCTACATCGATGGAATTTCTGTTAGGAAAAATCCTGATCAAATCAAAGACCACCTCGCGTATATGCCCCAAAGATTCGGCCTTTATCAGGATCTTACTGTAATGGAGAATCTAAATTTCTACGCTGATCTATTCAGTGTGCCTAAGAAAATTCGGGCGCAGAGAATAGATCAATTATTCTCGTTCAGTCGTTTAGGACCTTTCTCCGCTAGACTGGCGGGAGCGTTGTCCGGTGGAATGAAACAAAAACTTGGGCTGACGTGCGCATTGATCCATAGTCCACAGGTGCTCTTACTCGACGAACCTACTAACGGTGTGGACCCTGTCTCGAGAAGAGACTTCTGGAAAATCCTTTATGACCTTCTCAAGGAAGGAATCACCATGCTCGTCTCAACAGCTTATCTGGATGAGGCCGAACGTACGACTCGGACAGCTTTTATGCGAGACGGCGCGATTATCGAGTTTGGTACCCCTAAGGACCTCAAGGGAACTGTAAACGGAATTATTTTAGAGGTTGTTCCGTCCGACGTTAGGACTGGAAAGGCCGCTTTAAAAGAGCAGGAAGGCATCCTTGACGTAAATGTTTTCGGGGATAGCCTTCATGTCCGTCTTAGCTCGGAATCTGATGAGTCTTACGTAGAAAAGATTCTAGACAGCGCTGGCATTCAAGTTAAGTCGTCCAGGAGAGTCGCTCCATCTATGGAAGACGTCTTCCTGTCGGTCCTTTCGAATCTGGAAACTCGATCGTGACATCACTCAGGGCCGCATGGAATAAGACATGGATCAAGTAGCCGTTTTTGCAAAGGACTTGACCCGAGTCTTTGGCAGCTTCGTAGCGGTCGATCATGTGACGTTTGAGGTTCCGCAAGGCGAAATATTTGGTTTTCTAGGACCCAATGGAGCGGGGAAGACAACTACGATTAAGATTTTGTGTGGACTTCTCACGCCATCCTCTGGGAAAGGAATGGTTACCGGATATGATGTCAACACTGAAAGTGAAGAGATAAAGAAACATATCGGCTACATGTCCCAGAAGTTTTCACTGTATGAGGACCTCACGGTCTCGGAGAACCTCGATTTCTTCGGAGGCGTATATGGCTTGGACGATGAGACAAAAGCCAGACGTAGCCTATGGGTTCTCGAAATGGCTGGTCTAACCGACAAAACCGATACCATAACCGGTTCTCTCCCATTAGGCTGGAAGCAAAGACTCGCCCTGGGTTGCGCAATTCTCCATGAACCCCCCGTTCTTTTCCTGGATGAACCTACATCAGGGGTTGATCCTCTGTCTCGCAGAAATTTCTGGGAACTGATCAACGACCTGGCGTCTCAGGGTGTTACCATCTTTGTTACAACTCATTATATGGAGGAAGCTGAATACTGTAATAGACTAGCATTGATGAGCGCCGGCAAAATTGTAGCTCTTGGAACCCCATCAGAGTTGAAGAAAAAATGGATGCCAGAGTCTGTTATCGATCTTGAATGTGATCAATTGATGCGAGCATCCGAGTTACTGCAAAAGGAACCAGTTTTCTCAGAGGCGGCGGTGTTCGGAAGTTCTATCCATCTGGTTACCTTAAATCCAAATGAGGCGGAAGAAAAGATACGCGGCATTTTAACTAATAATGGGATAACTATTGAACGATTAGAAGTGGTTATGCCCAGCTTAGAAGACGTTTTCGTGACGCTTACCTCTCCCGAAAGGAAATTGGGTAAATCGGATAACCAGCCCCGGACTTACCTGTAATTTTAGACGAATCACCCATCAGGACATCCAACGAAAATGAACATCGTTCGCACTCTAGCCGTAGCCAAGAAGGAAACAAGACAGATAATTCGGGATAGCAGATCTTTGTACCTCGCTCTGGGAATCCCAGTTATGCTAATGATTCTTTTCGGCTTTGCATTATCTTTGGATGTTGACAACATTCCCATCGCTCTCTGGGACCAAAACAAAAGTCCCCAGTCACGGGACTTTGTTAATCGAATGACCAGCTCAGGCTATTTCCGCTGCGTGGCCCAAACGGAGGCCTATGGCCAGATAATGGCGGACCTGGATAGCAACCTCATCAGCGTCGGACTAATTATACCTTTTGATTTCAGTGAGAAAATAAAGAAAGGAGATTCTACTCAAATTCAGGCTATTGTAGACGGCTCTGATTCTACTAGGGCAAACCTGGCTATGGTCTACCTGGAAACTATCGCTACGACATTTGAGAGTGATCTCAAGATGAAAGCCCTGACAAGACAGGCGGTGCAGAGTCGAGTGGTACCTCCGGTTGATCCAAGAATCCGGATTTTATACAACCCCGAGCTAATAAGCCGGAACAACATTATTCCAGGATTGATACCTGTCATCATGATGATTATCGCAGCCCTCCTTACTTCCCTTACCATTGTCAGGGAGCGTGAAACGGGCACAATGGAACAGTTGATGTCAACTCCTCTTAAACCAAATGAGCTTGTAATCGGGAAGTTGATTCCCTATTTCACGCTTGGCTATATAGATCTCTTGATGGTCTATCTTATGGGAGAGTACGTTTTTAGGGTACCGTTTCGAGGGAGCCTTCTAATAATGTTTCTGGTTTCCAGTGTTTTTCTGATTGGGGCCATGTCTATCGGTTTCTTGGTTTCAGTTGTAGCCTCAAATCAATTTTTCGCCACCCAGCTAGCCCTACTTGGAACGGTCCTTCCAACTTTTCTCTTATCCGGATTCGTCTTTCCTATCGCCAATATGCCAACGGCTTTACAGTATTTCACATACATCATTCCAGCCCGGCACTACGTGACGATACTCAGGGCGATATACCTTAAAGGAGTCGGCTGGGGGGCCATCCTTGCGCCTACTGTGGCGCTTGTTGTCTTTGCCGTTTTAGTAACGACTTTGGTCGCTCATAAACTCGGAAAGATCCAATTATGAAACGAAAAATCCTGGAAAGTCTTCAGCGAATCAGATGGCTGATTCGAAAAGAATTTATACAAATTGCTAGAAATCGCCAGAATCTTATGATGCTACTATTAGCGCCGCTGGTCCAACTAGTAATTTTTGGGTCCGCTAGTCGCTTGGATGTCAATAGCGTCTCTACAGTTGTAGTCGATTTAGACCATAGCCGGATGAGTCGTGATATAGTAGAAGGATTCTCGAGGTCCGGATATTTCAAAATTATTAGGTACCTTGACAGTTATGAAACGGTGGACAAACTGCTTGAGCGAAATATCGCTTCACTAGCGATTTTGATTCCTCCGGATTTTGAGCAACGCGTCAACGGCAGGCGGAAAGCAGAGGTGGGGGTACTTATAGACGGGGTCGACACCATTACGGCAGGGACTGTTTCCGGCTACGCCCAATCAATATTGCAACGTTTTTCTGATGACATACTGGTCTCACGAATCAATAGCATGCAAGGCCTGTTGTATGATTCGACAACACCCAGGCTGATCATCCCTCAAGTGACAGACGCTTCCCGAGCATGGTTCAATCCAAATCTAAATTCCAAGGACTTCTTCGTACCCGGCGTTGTGGTTCTCCTACTCCTGACTCTTGCTATAATCCTGACGTCCGCCGTCATCGTCCGAGAAAGAGAAATCGGGACTATTGAACAGCTCATGGTGGCGCCAATTTCCCGGTTGGAACTGATACTCGGCAAAACAATACCTTGTTTTACGATTGAGATCGTCACACTTTTGACCATTACGCCGCTAGCCTTACTTTTGTACGACATCCCGTTTAGAGGATCGCTCTCGTTCTTTTTCGGCGCGTTCTTGCTGTTTCTTGTTACCGCATCTGGTATTGGAATGACTATTTCAGCATTTTGTTCAACGCAGCAGCAGGCTGTTCTAACGTCCTTCATGTTTCTTCAGCCCTCGATTTTGCTATCGGGATACGCGTTCCCGATCGAAAATATGCCACCGGTGATTCAATATATTACATATCTGAATCCTGTCAGGTATTTTATAACAATTGTTAGAGGAGTATTTTTGAAAGGTACCGGTTGGGAAGTATTGTGGCCACAATTGGCGCCAATTTTTGTCATGTCGATTGTTTACATCGCATGGGCTTCCGCGTTATTTAAAAGAAGGATAGACTGACGAACAGACATAATGAATTTTGTATGCCGCTCTAGCAAGTTTTTCTAGACGGTTTTGGAGTCCGACACCCGACGTGGGAGTGTCTAATGAGTTTTGTCGACACAAGTCTTGAGAGTTTGAACTGGCAGATCGCTTTCATGCGCCAGGAACTGGACCATCTTCGCGCTCTCCAAAAAGAGCTTCGTGGTCAAGCTAAGGTCTGTTTTGAGAATTCCGCAAAACTTGAAGCGATTTTTCGGGCTTTTGATGGTTTCATCTACGTATGTTCCGCGAATTATGAAATCGAATACATGAATGACAAGCTGATCGAGCGCACCGGGTACAATCCTGTAGGAAAGAAGTGCTTCAAGACCCTGCATGGACTCGATGACATTTGTGACTGGTGCGTAAATGACAGGGTATTGCAAGGAGAGACGGTCCGTTGGGAAATCAGGAGCCCCAAAGACAATCGTTACTATTATGTTGTCAATACTCCCATTTATTACCCCGACGGATCAATTTCAAAAATGTCTATGATTCAAGACGTCACTGATCAAAAAACCGGTGAAATTGAAAGAGAAGAATTAATATCCCAGTTGAAAGCCAAGAATTCGGACCTTGAGGTGTTCAGTTACGCGATCTCCCACGACCTGCGGGGCCCGATAATTACTATAAAGGGTCTACTAAAGTGGATCGAAAGGGACGCTCAAAGCGGCAATCTCCAGAGGATGCCTCAGACCATGGCCACGATCCTGCGTTCAGCCGACAGGATGGAACAACTGATCACAGACTTGTTGAAACTTTCCAGGGTCGCAACAATTGAAGATGAGTGTCAGGAATTGGCTTTCGAGGAGATTGCCCGGGAAGCTATAGAATTATTGGCCGGGAAGATAACTCATAGTAATGTCGAGGTCCAGATTCAGGAGAATTTGCCCTCCATCCATACGCGTAGAAACAAATTGCTTACCATTCTGCAAAACCTGATAGACAACGCCGTCAAATACATGGGTGGGCAGACCGAGCCAAGAATTATGATTGGAGCGGAACACAGCGGCCATGAAATCATTTTTTTCGTTAAGGATAACGGCATAGGTATAGACACCAAGGACCAAATTAAAATATTCAAGTTGTTTGTAAAGCTCAACGAGAAATCCGAAGGCACTGGAATTGGGTTGGCAATGCTCAAACGAATTCTTGAATCTGAAAATGGGCGGATTTGGGTAGAATCAGAGGGACTTGGTCATGGTTGTCGTTTTTGTTTCACATTGCCTTCTTCCAACAATTCTCCAATAGAATAGAAAATCAGCTAATCGTCGAGTTGGGGGCATTAGAGGTTGCCTAACTATAAAGCCTTGACAACTGCCGGTCATGTTCGTTACAAACAAATTATGACGTACTGGTCAGTCATTAATCTTTATAAATTGTACTGACTAGATATCAAGAGTCGGAGCTGATCATGGATGTTTCTATGGAACACGCTGTCAACAGTATTGTCAGCAATACCAGGGCGCACCGGGATACTTTCGCTATTCCAGAAATAATCAAAATTCTTGAAACCCAACTGCGCGCGCTTCCTAACGACGAAGCGACTCGATCCGATACAATTCTCAACATAGTAGACCTCGCTGCAAGGGCGCTTATCGCGTCTCCCATTTATTCCGATACGCTAATGCGAGAATTTTACAGAAGCGCAATAGATGTCGCCGAAGCAAATGGTGTTCCAAGAGAACTTATCCTTGAAGATCTCTTGTTTCAAAGCCTCAGACGATCATCAGAAGGTGAAACATCCAAAAGGAAGAAGCAAAAGGACGTCAGACGCAGAATACTACAAGCCGCTCTTACTGAATTTTCCGACAAAGGTTTTCACGCTTCCACGATCGACTCCATCGCGGATAGAGCGGATATCGCCAAAGGGACCGTCTACCGGTACTTCAAGACAAAAGAGAGCATTTTTACGGCGCTCAAAGAAGACACTATGTCAGAATTCGTGGAATTGGCCCGTAAGGATCTCAGTGTCCAGGACAATGTCCTTACTATTATTGAAAGCGTTATAAAAATGTATCTCAGTTTCTTTGAACAAAACTCTTCGTTCTTCAAAGTTATAATTCAGGAACACAAAGATTTCGGTCGAGAATTTTCTGAGAAGTTCATACAAGAGCTGATTCTGGCTTTACCGGGTCTCAAACGCCGATGTTGGAAGGCTTCCCGGTCAGGTCGTCTAAAACAGATGAACTATTTTACCGTCTTCTATGGAATCATTGGGTTCCTCAACGGCGTGATTCAAAAGTGGCTTAGCGAGGGGGCGGAAAGGTCCCTTTTGGATGAAATAGATACTGTTCGGGAGGTCCTTTTTTATGGTTTCGCCATACCACCCGATCAGGCTGCAAACACAAATCCATTGAAGGTGATCTCATGAATATCATTAGCCAATTGAATATGACACTACCGATAATTTTTATTAATCCGTACTTTAATCAGGATTATCGATTAATTGATAAAGTTACTGAACTGGGAGGAGTCGGTGTAATTGATCATGTGACCGCCGGCCCTGCCCTTTTTGCCTCAGACACTTCGATCTCGCGTGCAATAAGGGCTCATCTCAACAATCTCACAAATACAGAAAAGGCGCCTGGGATAAAACTCGCTATTGTTCCGATGGAGGATTGCGATCTCTTTGAATCGCTTGAAGAAGGCGCTTTGTCAAAATTTCCATTTCCTGTCTTGGTCGAGGTAGGTTCTATTGAACACGTGCGACAGGCGGAACGACTCCGCGCTCAAGGGCTGATCGTAAAGGGAACTGAAGGTGGTGGATGGGTCAGTGCGACGCATGGATTTGTACTGCTGCAACAAGTCCTGGAAGCCTCCAGATTACCCGTCTTCCATCAGGGAGGTGTTGGGCCATGCACCGCTGCGGGAGTAATTAGGGCAGGAGGGGCCGGAATTGTTCTGGATTACCACCTCTTATTAACTGATGAGTCAGCGATTGATCCCGAACTCAAGAAGTTTTTCACCAATCTCAATTTGCCTTCCTCCACAACATTAAATGAAGTTTCAGGTCGCGTCTTCCGAGCTTATTCGCGTATAGGAACAAAGAAAACACGAGAACTTAAAAAATTTGAAGAGTCCATGGCAACGGAAGATTTTGACGAATATGGAGGAATTCTTTCGAAGACAATCGGCCACCCCACAGCTACGCCTGACATTGATGATTCGATTTTCCCATTTTCTGAGGATTTAGTAATCAATAAGAGCCTGTTCAAGGCAAGCCATTCTGTTTCCGATGTAATTAAAAAGTTTGTGGACGCTATGAAAATTGGCCCTTCCCAATGGCCTTTTGAAGAAGGATCTGCGCTCAGCGTTGAGCACGGTGTAAAATTTCCCGTTGTGCAAGGTCCGATGGCTCATGTAAGCGACAACGCGGACTTTCTGAAAGCAGTCGCTGACGGAGGTGGATTGCCATTCCTGGCGTTGGGGAATATGCCCGGACCGATAGCTCAGGAGACCCTTGAACAGGCACGTGAAAAAAATGGATCAAGATTTGGAGTAGGCCTGATAGGGCTCGAGGTCAATCGTAGCCGTTATGAAGCGCATCTAGAAATAATGCGCTCCAATCCCCCAAAATTTGCGATCCTGGCTGCTGGTGGTCCAGAACTAGCCTCAACCATTGAAGGTATTGGCACTTGTTGCTATCTGCATTGCCCTTCACCTGGAATCTTATCGGAGGCCCTGAAAGCAGGGCTCAAACGATTCGTCTTTGAAGGAGGCGAGTCCGGTGGGCACATCGGAAACCTTAGCAGTCTCAATCTTTGGAACGCTAACCTGAACCAACTGGAAGAAGCTCATAAAAATGGCCTGGATTTGAGTGCGGTGAGTGTTTTGCTTGCTGGTGGAATTGGCTCACAGCGAGGATCAGCATTTATAGCGGGCATGACAGATCATCTTACTGAAAAGGGCCTCAAGGTTGGACTTCAGCTCGGAACCGCTTACCTTACGACCGAGGAAGCCGTCAAAGCTAAGGCCATTACTGATTCCTACCGGAGACTGACTCTCGAGTCGCGTGACACTGTAGTAGTAGGCCGGACAGTAAACACTATGACAAGAGTCGCGTGTTCACAGATGGCCACTAAGCTTGTTGAGCGAGAGCTTGAACGTCTCCGGGCCGGGATGCCATTGCGGGACCGCAAGGAATTTTATGAACAGGATAACCTCGGCGGTCTTCGTCTGGCTTCAAAGGGATGCGCTATTAATCCTGCGACTTCACAATCCGATTGCCCTCAATTTTGTGAGTTGAGCCCTCAAGAGCAAATCGAAAGAGGCCTATATCTCATGGGACAAGTCGCGTGCTTGTTAGACGAACCCACTACCATTGCTAAGCTCCATGAGAATCTCATTTACAAAGGACAAGAAATCTATAGAGAAACGGCTAATAAGCTCAAATTGCCTGAACTTGACCATACCACCGCAACAACTCAATTGAAGCCTTTAAAACAAATTGAAGCCATTCAAACAGGAGTCAACGCCATGAATTCTAATGAACCCGGCGAGGATTTCGAACCAACACAGATAGTGGAACTGAAATCCGACAATGAGCCAATAGCAGTAATTGGAATCGGCTTGCGGCTTCCGGGATCCGATTCACCGGAAAAGTTCTGGCGTCAGATAGTTGAGAAAAGGAGTGGCATAATACCAACACCTGATGAAAGGTGGGGCTCGGTAGATCTTTACTACGATTCGGATCCACGGGTTCCGGACAAAACCTATTCAAAAATAGGCGGCTTCATTTGTGATTTCAACTTTGATCCTCTCAAATATCGGATTCCTCCGACTGTCGCGCAAAAAATGGACCGGACTCAGAAAATGGCCATAGCTTGCGTGGCTGACGCATTGACGGATGCAGGGCTTTCGCCTGAAGCGCTCAAGGGACAGCGAGTAGGGACCGTTATCGGAAATAGCATGGGTGGTGAAATCACTGATTTGTATGCAGAACGGGTAGGATTACCTCGAACTCTGCTGCGGATGCGTGAAGCAATGGCTTCGGTAAATGTTGATTCGTCGATTAGCGAGAAAATTATTGAAGATTTTCGCGGCCGTTTCCTTGCCGGACTTCCGGAAATAACGGAGGATTCATTGCCCGGCGAGTTGGCCAATGTGATTTCCGGCAGAATTGCAAATGTATTTAACCTGGAAGGCCCCAATTTCACTGTTGACGCTGCGTGCGCATCATCTATGGCGGCAATAATGAACGCTGTCTCAGGTCTACGATCGAGAACAATGGATTGCGCCATTGCC
Organism: Syntrophaceae bacterium; assembly: GCA_014874425.1. Classification (GTDB taxonomy): domain Bacteria; phylum Desulfobacterota; class Desulfomonilia; order Desulfomonilales; family Desulfomonilaceae; genus CAJBEZ01. The sequence goes on from JACWAG010000014.1 coordinate 9,388, forward strand.
GGTGGTGTAGACACCTCGATGCAACCATCAATATTCGTTAAATTCTGCAAAGTCGGCGCTCTTTCACCTGATGGAAGCAGGCCCTTTGACGTTTCGGCTAATGGCTTTGTCATGGGTGAAGGCGCCGGTGTCATGGTTATGAAAAGGCTTTCCGACGCTTTGTCGAGTGGAGATAGAATTTACGCTCTAATTCTGGACGTAGGGTCGTCTTCTGATGGACGAGGCAAGGGCATAACAGCGCCGAACGCTGCGGGTCAGGAACGAGCCATCCGGGCTTGTCTGGAAAATTCAGGTGTGGATCCGGCCACAATCGGACTCATTGAGGCTCATGGAACATCTACTGCCGTTGGCGACAAAACCGAACTAATGATTCTTGACAAATTCTTTAGGAATGCCGGATCTCCCTCAGGCTCAGTAGGCATTGGATCCGTAAAATCACAGCTAGGGCACTTAAAAGCGGCAGCCGGTTCGGCAGGAATGATAAAGGCAATTCTTAGCCTATATCATCAATCACTGCCGCCAACCATAAACGTAACTAATCCCAACCCATGCATAGACTGGGACTCTTCACCTCTTTCTTTACTAACTGAGGCTCGGGAATGGAAAACTTCGAACAGGTCATTCAGACGCGCCGGCGTTAGCGCGTTCGGTTTTGGAGGCACAAACTTTCATATTGTTCTCCAAGAATATAATCCCGCTTTGCGTTTGGTACCGGCCAATAGACCCACACAATCTCCTGTAGTTAAATTTGTCAAGCCCGATTGGCCCAAGCCCGACAAGTTGAGCCTGGATGGGACGATATGGGCTATCGGAGGAAACAATCCGGACGAATTAATCTCAAAAATTCGGACCATCCTCGATGGGATCAATCCGTCAACATTTGCGAACCAGGCGGAGACGCATAGAAATGAATGTCAAAGTTTCAATTTGAGGTTTGGCTTTGCCGCGTCGGATATCGAAACTACCACAAAGAAATTGTCTTCAATACTCGAGGCCCTTCAAGACCCGGCCAAAAGGGGCTTTTTAGGAGCCAGAGGGGTCTATTTCTCAGAGGGTAAGCCATCACGTAATTCACCCGGCGCCGCATTTCTTTTCCCTGGTCAAGGCTCACAGTATCCTTACATGTTAAGGGATCTGTGCGACAGATTTCCGATAGTGGCAGACACATTCAGGGAAGCTGATGAAATAATGAAAGGACTCGGTCAAAAGGAGATCAGTTCCCTAGTGTTCCCTGATCCAGCTCAAATTCCCGAATCAGGCGCAAGTGACATCATAAAAGACACTCAGATTTTGCAGCCTATGATCTTGACCGCTGATACCGCTATTTTTCGGTTGCTCGAAAAAATGGGAATGCGGCCGGTCGCTTGCGCTGGACATTCTCTTGGCGAGTATGCGGCGTGTGTCGCATCTGGCGTTTTTTCGTTCCGCGACGCGTTGGAAGCGGTGGCTGTTCGCGGCCGAGAAATGGCAAGGGTTAGTATAGCTGATCCAGGTTTAATGATGAGCATACCAACGGACGCCAGATTGGTCGAAGAGATTTTGGCTCAAGTTGATGGGTATGTGGTAGCGGCAAACAAAAATTCTCCAAAACAGACTGTTATTTCAGGTGAGACGGCAGCCGTGAAGAAAGCTGGGGAACTTTTCAGGGAGAGAGGCTTGGAAGGCCTGCTAATCCCAGTGTCAGCAGCATTTCATTCAGGTGTTGTCGCCCCTGCTCGAGAGCCTTTTATGAAAACGCTCGAAAAGTTAAGAGTTTCATCACCTGCCATAGCCATCATTTCAAATGTCACAGGCGATTACTATCCGGTGGGACCCGGCGCTCCTTCCAGAATCAGGGACCTTTTGGGAAAACAGTTCGCTGCACCGGTGGAGTGGGTAAAAACACTCAGGCGGCTTCATGGGGATGGAATTCGAGTGTTCGTAGAATGCGGCCCCAAACGAGTTATGACAAACCTAACACTCGACACATTGCCCAAGGATTCGCTCGCGTTACCTACAAACCATCCCAAAAAGGGAGGGATCATGCAGTTGTTCGAATCCCTTGCCGCCTTGATCGTAGAAGGTTTTGAGTTGGATATTCCGGCCGCAGAATCTCCGACACAGCCTCAGAATGTTCACCCGATTCGTAAAAGGCCTACTCTTGCCATCGTTTCATCAGTTGGTGATACCGACAACCGTCTTTCCAAAAAGGAGGCCAACAAATCAAAGGAGATTCCATCGCCTCTAGATGGGCTTCTTGATACCGAGTTGCGCGAAATCGCTTCGAAAATGGAATTCAAGCGCTTTCTGGAACTTCAGGGAGCGCCGATAAAGAGTCTGATCAAGTCAAGTTTCACCAGTTTTGTAGAAAATATCTTGCCGCTTGAAAGGACGTCGAACCTTCTGAAAACTGAGGGCATGGATCTGAAGCCCGTTGTGATTTCAGGAATGTCGACGGGTTTACCTACAGATATTCGGTTTCCTTTTGACAAGGCAAATCTTGATGACCTTATCCTGGGAAAGAATTTCATAAAGAAGGTTCCTGAAACAACTCGTCGTGAGATGCTCGATAAAAATGTCGAACGGCTTTTAAAAGGCCCCGCCGGCGAAGTGGAACTTCAGATCGTTGATAACATGTCTGGAGTCATCAAACTCGCCGGTTTTTTTGAAGACCACGAATCGGTTGTAGAGGAGTTCGGGCTTGAAAGACGCCTTGCAGACGCCATGGATGTAACAACCAGGCTGGCTGTAGCAGCAGGCTTGGAAGCCCTCAAAGACGCCGGTGTACCACTAATTCAGCAAGTCAAGACAACTACGACGGGTAGTGAACTACCCGGAGCTTGGATCTTACCGCCAGATCTAAGAGAAGAAACGGGAGTAATTTTCGCATCAGCTTTCCCCGGTATGGCGTCATTGGTGGATGAAGTGACCAAGGAGGCCCGCGCCAGATATGGCGCTGGAGCAAAGAAGCGGCTTATAGATTTTTACACTGGAATTGTTCAAAGGATTGAAGACGATCGCGTAAAAGAATCCATAACCAGTTGGTTCACAGAAGAATTCGACGGACTCAGTGGAGCAAATTCCGGTGAACTCTATACTTTTAACAGGAACTTTCTTTTAAGAGTCATGAGTATGGGACACAGCCAATTGGCGCAACTAATCAAGGCACAGGGACCAAACACCCATGTTGACGCCGCTTGCGCCGGAACTACGCAAGCGATTCTTCTTGCGAAAGATTGGATAAGAACAGGTCAGGCTAAAAGAGTATTGGTCGTTGCAGCGGACGACGTGGCTGGAAGGCAACTGTTCCCATGGATAGGTTCCGGGTTCCTGGCAATGGGAGCGGCCACTACTAACGCCAACGTAGATGAAGCTGCCCTGCCATTTGATGATCGTAGACATGGACTGATATTGGGTTCCGCTGCTGCGGCTATAGTCCTCGAAAAGGAAGATCTCGTAAAACAGAGGGGTATGGAACCAATCGCCTCTATCGAAGCGGGAGTAGTCGCAAACAGTGGTTTCCATGGAACACGCCTTGATGTTGATCATATTCTGACCGTCATGGAGAAGATGATCTCAAGATGGGAGAAACAATCCGGTATATCCCGTCACGAACTCGCCAAGAAAATGTTCTTCATGTCACATGAAACGTATTCTCCGAAACGGGGCGGGAGTTCGTCCGCCGAGATCAAGGCTCTGCGTTCAACTTTCGGAGAAAGCGCTGGGATTATTCCCATAGCCAATACGAAAGGTTTTACTGGTCATACTATGGGAGTAGGGATTGAAGATGTCGTTGCGTTGAGATGTCTCCAAAAGCGTAGATTGCCTCCTATCCCAAATCTCAGGTTTCCTGACCCAGAATTTAAGGATATGAACCTCAGTCATGGGGGCCACTGTGACGCAGAATACGCTCTGAGATTAGCGGCTGGGTTCGGATCACAGATTGTGA
>JACWAG010000138.1 GCA_014874425.1 Syntrophaceae bacterium
GCCAAGCACGCTTCCTGGCGCCGGCCGCAGTACATGGTGGGAGCCTTGGCTCGTGTCAACAACAACCACGACCAACTCAGTTCTCTCGCCTTGGAAGTCGCCCATGATCTGGGAATTACCGTGCCATGCTTCAATCCGTTTTCCAACACTCTCGCGCAAATTGTGGAATGCGCCCATTGCCTCGAGGACAGTATTCACATTATAGACATGCTCCTCGAGCGGCGGATAAGGGCTGAAGAAGAGCAGGCGGCGGTTTCGCCTCGTGAAGGAAGCGGAGTAGGAGCTGTAGAGGCCCCTCGCGGCACTCTGTTTCACGAGTACGAATATGGCGCAAATGGTAAATGCCTGACGGCTAACCTGGTTATTCCCACCGCACAAAACCTGTCAAACCTCGAAGCGGATATGCGAGCATACGTGCCGTCGATTATCGAACAGAGCAAGGAATCCATCACCCATCAGTTGGAAATGTTGGCACGAGCCTACGATCCTTGCATTTCCTGCTCTACGCACATGATTTTGGCTAGGTGAAGTTTGACACGATCCATGTCTGTTTTCCGCTGTACATTTACGAATCGCGGATGACCTTCCTGCATCCTATTAATAGATGGTAGTACATGAATAAGGAGGCAGACAATGGATTGGCAAATTCTCATGAGTTTCACAGTTGTGATCTTCGCAGTAGCCGGTTTCTTTTTCCTGGCACAGACGCTATGGTCGATATGGCAGATGAATGGTTGGATGGGCGGTTCATCCAAAACCCGCAATGAGGTGGAGCCGTTAGGTGACGGACCGAGTAAAGATTGGGAAGATAATGCATGCTATCGGGAATGCATGGACCACCCGTTTTCAGGGACCGGGAATCAATATGTCCACTGTGCGGCCGAATGCGGACTTCGATAATCGAGGAAGCCTAAAGTTGTCACCTAACCACGTGGCCAGTAATGTTTCGGCCCCTGGTCGGACGTGGGTTTCTGTCTGCATAGGATACAGGATAAAGTCCTTGATAGAGCATATCTTTAGTTGGACTTAGAAACCCCCACGTGCTCTGCACGTGGTCAGAGTCTGAATGCTTGGCCGTAAGACAGCTCACCTGTCAAGCCAAAAATCGAGTTGTTCCCGCAACTTCGAGAAAAGGATAAGCAGATGAGCCTCCTTTGTAAGCTAGCACGGACGATAAGGCATCGCAAATGTCTCAGCGCATGAATTCCTAAACTCGGTTTCCGTGCATTGGTTCCAAGATCAAGAGGACTGTTTGGGATCACCCCCTCCGTCTGGGAAACCGCTTAGCCCCCTATGGGGGCCAAGGCAAAGCCACGTGCTCTGCACGGTGGATATTTACTTCGTGCTTCTTCGCCATGTTGATGAGATCCGGTAGTCGGGCCCTTTGCCGCCTCGATTGAAACGGTAAAGGCGGTTCCGTACTGAGACTTATAGTCGCTGACCATTATCGGGAGCCCAAGGAGGTCGATTTTTTCTGGTGTCCTGGGAAGACACAGCAGTCCTCTGGCATACTTGGTCATGAAGTTGACAGTTTCGGAGGTAACCTTTTCCGCTGTCATGGTCAGATCGCCTTCGTTTTCCCGGTCCGCGTCATCAACGAGTATCACCATTCGGCCTTGTCTAATTTCTTCAACAGCTTCTTCAATACCGACCAGCACGCCCATATAAGGCATCCTCCTTCATCCTATACAGATTTTACAAACCTTTTCAGTACCTTTCGTGGAGGTCCGACCGGGCTGTGACGCCATCGCGCAAGCAAACCGTAATTTGGGGCTACAATCAACACAACAAGAAACTGCATGGACGCGAAAAGCATTATGGTCGCTCCAGCGGCGGCATTAATAATGAGACTGAGGTAGAGTCCCACGAGTACCGACGTCACGCCAAAGATGGCGGCAAGAATCATCATTCTGGCCAACCTGTCGCAAATCAGGTACGCCGTGGCCGCAGGTGTGATAAGAAATCCCATGATCAGTATGACCCCGACCATGTTAATTCCTGTGACCACTATCAGAGCTACACCGGCGGTGAGGGTAGACTGGACCAAGCCGAGCGGGACCCCGATGGATGCAGCCATGACAGGATCAAAGCTTGCGATTTGGAAGTATCGAAAGAAAATACAAATAAACGAGAGCACTAGGCAGCACACAAAAGTGGTCGCCCAGAGGTCCGCATCGGCTATACTGAGAATGTCCCCCATTATGAACTGACTAATCGAAATGTGAATGCGATTGATAAACAGGGATATAATTACCAGTCCGAGGGAAAAAGCGCTAGAGTACATTATTCCAATCGCGGTGTCTTGCTTTATTCGTGGGACAAGGGACACAAAGTTTACGAGGGTCACAGCCAGCAGGGCCGCCACCAGCGACCCTATTATCATGGCCAAAGAATGAGCTTCCACGCCAAAAACGAATTGCATAAAGAGATAGCCACCTGCCACCCCGGCGAGCATGGCATGGGAAAGAGCGTCTCCCAGAAAAGCCATGCGGTTCAGTATGACCAGGCAGCCCACCACACCACACGCTATTGCGACGGTCGAACCAGCAATAAGCGCTTTTTGAAAGTAGGCCTCCTGAAGTGGAACGAGAAAAAAATGAATGAACCCACTGATCACGATGCCGCCGCCTCCCAGATAGGATGCTTAAATGGTTCCAGTTTGTGCTCATATACCCTTCGGAGAATGTCGGGTCGAAGCATGCGCTGAGGAGTGTCATACCCGAAGAGCTTTTGGTTCAAAAGTATGATGCGATCAAAATAGTCTCCTGCGGTGGCAAGATCGTGATGCACCACCAATAGAGTGCGTCCTTCGGCTCTGACCCTGGCCAGCACTTTCACCAACTCCTTTTCTGTCGCTGCGTCGAGTCCTGCGAAAGGTTCATCCAGGAGAAAGACCTCAGCGTCCTGGGCAAGGGCTCGAGCCAAGAAAACCCTCTGCTTCTGGCCACCTGACAACTCACCTATCGGCCGTCCATGGAGGTTGCCGATGCCCAAGGTGTCCATGGCCGCCCGAACAGCGCTTTTGTCCGAGCCGTCGGGGGAACGCCACCACGGAAGCCTTGCGTATCGCGCCATCATCACGACGTCTTCAACCGTCACCGGGAAATCCCAGTCCAGGTCCCCTCGCTGTGGCACGTAAGCAATAGAGCCTTTGGCGCTACGTGCCGGCACGCCACAAATCTGAATGTCTCCGGAATCAGGTCTCACAAATCCTACCAGAGCCTTAATGAGGGTGGATTTGCCCGCCCCGTTCGGGCCGATGACGCCCACCATTAGGCCCGGATCGATCGCAAACGAGGCTGACTCGAGCGCTGGCCTTCCCCCATAGCTGACCGTAAGGTTATCCACATCTATGGCCGGGACATTGTTGCCTTCAGGGTTCATGGGTTCCTTTCTTTTGCGGATCTGTCCGAAGATTGATGGAAAAAATTGCGCTCATGTTCGTGCAAACTTCCGTCCAATACGTGTGTTCAGTCAATTCCTTTCCGTCCCGGAAGCACCTGAGACGCACAGCTTGCGCCCGAGGGGCCTCCCCTGAAGGTGGACTCGATTCCACATAGAATTCATTGACACCATCCACCAGACCTTTCACAGGCTCCACGAGAACGGGGATTCCAGCGGCAACTTCGTCATAACGGCGCAAGATCTCTTTCCCGTTCAAGCGCACAATGAGTGAAGTGGGCTTGTCAGTTTCATGCGTCTTGACCTCGAACGAATCCGGCTGAGCAGTGAAAGATAAAGTGATGTCCAAACCGAAGGTCCCTGCTGGACTCCTCCGCTCATTCATTTCAACAGTTTTCTGGGCCTGGGCGACTTCTCTAGTATGCATATAGAGCGAGAGGCCGCCCATGCCGATGATCCAAATGAGCAAAGGTGTGACAACAACTCTCATCATTAGCTTATTTCAGGGCCTCCACTATGGTGAGCGTGTTTTCTCGCATCATTCCCAGATAGGTATCGGCCGCCGATCCGGTGGGACCAAGTTGGTCGGCGTACAAAGTTCCGGCAATGCCTACGCCCGCCTCTTTCCCTATTTCATTCATGGTTTTCGGGTTGAGGGTTGTTTCCATGAAGATAGCTTTCACCTTGAATTTTTTTATGAAATCCACCACCTTGGCCCGGGCTCCCGGACTCATCCCACTCTCTTCAGCGGCCTTCCAGTCCAACGGAGCGGCTACCTTGAACCCGAATTCGTGACAAAAATACCCTAGCGCGTCGTGGTTAGTAACCAAGATTCGCTTGCTAGGAGTGATTAGGTTGACCTGTTTTTTTATCCAACCATCGAGTATTTTCAACTCCTGCAAGTAAAGGTCCGCCCGTGCGTCGAATTGGAATTTTTTCTCGGGGACAAGATTGGATACGCCTTTAAGTATATTGTTGACGTAAATAGCCGCCATTTTAGGAGAATGCCACGCATGTGGGTCATCCACCATTTTCCCGTCTTCGCTCAATTCCAGAGGCTTGATACCATCTGTGGCTGTGACGAGGGGCTTTCCGGCGTCTTTGGCCATAATTGCCATCCAATCGTTGCCACCACCCCCCTCCATGTGCAGACCGTTTTCCACACATACATCTGCGGACTTGATTATCCCGGCGTCAGAGGGCTTAGGTTGGTACTCGTGCGGATCAACCCCGGCTTCCGTCAGGCTTTTCACTTCGCAATCGTCACCCACCACTTGCTTCACAAAATCCGCTAGGACAGGAAGCGAGCATACTA
>JACWAG010000015.1 GCA_014874425.1 Syntrophaceae bacterium
GGTCCGATTGGGCGCTCCTGATGCGTACCTTGTCGGTGATATGCCATACATGAGCTACCAGATTTCCAAATCATAGGCTATAAGGAACGCTGGCCGGTTTATGGCCGAAGGGGCTTGTGACGCTGTAAAGCTTGAGGGCGGCAGGGAGATGGCTGAGACGGTAAGAGCCCTCACTGACGCTACGGTCCCGGTAATGGCCCATATTGGGCTTACACCTCAGGCCGCCGCTCAACTTGGTGGGTTCAAGGCTCAAGGTAGAGACATTAAAACGGCTCAAAGACTGATTGAAGACGCTGAAATCCTGGAACAGGCAGGTGTCTCAAGTATACTGATGGAGGGGGTCCCAGCCGAACTAGCTAAAATAATCACTAAACGATCATCCGTTCCTACTTTCGGTATCGGCGCCGGGCCTCATTGTGATGGTCAGGTTCTTGTTATCCACGACATGATTGGGATGTTTGATCGCTATACACCGAAGTTTGTCAAAAAGTACCGCGAGATCGGTAATCAAATCGTAGAAGCCCTTGAAGAGTTCAAGAAGGACGTTCAAGAAGGAAGTTTTCCAGCCAAGGAGCATTGTTATTCGATGCCAGCCGAGGTCGCTGAAGAGCTGAACCGTATTTACAAATGAGTCCACATTTGCGTGTTTCACCACCATGAAGCATACAATCAAAACACATCGCTATGGCGTGTGATAAGGATTCCTAGAACTGGATTTCTGTGACGGGATGTTTTAATGAAGATCGCAATAATTGGCGCTGGCTCTCTTGGGTCAGTAATGGGTTCCCTGCTCTGCGAGGCTGGGGTTGATCCCATACTTTTGGAACGCAACGCTGAAGAGGTTAACTATGTCAGGGCCAATGGGCTCTGGATCGAGGGTGTCTCAGGCGATCGGTATGTAAAGCCAGGAATTTATAACGACTTATCTGGCCTTGAGAAGGCAGACTTGGTCATCGTACTCGTAAAATCTTATGACACTAAAGCCGCGTGCGATACTGTCCGGGAAATAATCTCCGATCATGGTGTGATCCTCACAGTGCAAAACGGGATCGGGAATCTTGAGATCCTTAATGACGCCTTTCCTGGTAGAGTTTTGATGGGCGTGACTACCATGGGCGCCATGACTCTCGGAATGGGTAGATTTCGGCATACTGGGTTTGGCCCGACGCTCTTGGGGGAAGTAGGCGGCGAAATTACAGAAAGAGCGGTCGCAATTAGAGATGTGCTGCGATCTATGAATGGAGGCCCGGTCGACGTTGTTGACAACGCAATAGGTTCAGTCTGGTCAAAGCTGATAGTTAACGCCGGGATAAACGCGCCTGCGACGCTACTGCGGCTTCGTAACGGAGATTTGCCTAAATGTGAATCCGGGCGTAAGTTGATCAGCAATGTTGTCAAGGAATGCGTTGCCATTGTTAAAATCAGTGGTATCAAGTTAATGTTCGATGATCCTGAGGCCCACGTCGTCAAAGTATGTGAGGGGACTTCAGGCAACCTCAATTCGATGTTTCAAGACATAATCGCAGGCAGAAGAACAGAAATTGACTTCATAAATGGAGCGATATCGGCTCAGGCTAAATCCCTTGGCCTTCAGGCCCCCGTCAATGAGACTCTAGCCCTTTTGATAAAGTCTTTGGAAGCCACGTTGGCGCATAGAGTGTCAAGCTAAGATCGCAAATCTTTGAGGCTTGAAAATAAAAGGACGCTGCCCTGAGCTTTGTGCAGCGTCCTATCTTTTTATGTCAAAAAGACCGAAACCTAGAATAACGAACTTATAAAAGCAAACGGCATGCCGATTATTTCCGCGGCGGTTGAAAAAAGATCGGAACCGGATGAGTCATCCCTCTGGTCGCTTTCATATGGCGCCGGGGCAGTAACCGGGGCAGTAGCTGGCGCCAGCTTTATTGTAACACCATCACGGACAATCCTGTCACCTGAGCGCTGAGGCCCAAAGGCAGGACGAGGATCCGAAGTCGCGTAACTCGGTGGGGCCATCCGATTTGGGGTTATGTTAGGAACACCAAAGTTTGATGGCGCGCAGACAGCCTGAGTTTGTGGGAATGGTCGGTTTTCGTAAGCGCCCGCCGGGAATTGCCATGAATTCTGAGAGACAGGATGCACCTTATGTATCGGTTTCGGCGAACCTGCGTATTGAGGCACAGGATGCACCTTATGTATCGGTTTCGGCGAACCTGCGTATTGGGGCACAGAATGGACCTTCTTTATCTTCTTAGCGATCGGTTTCTTTACGGCCTTCTCTGTTGAAGCCGCGACCGCTGACTTTTCCGCTGCCGGCTTTGATTCGGTAGCAACCGGTTTGGCCGGGACTTCCCTGGTCTCCTCAGCTTGTTGAGGCGGAGGTGAAAGCACGAGATCTTTCTCCAGGTCACCTTCGAGATCAAGAGAGTCTTGTTTGGCTTCCGCTACTAGCCCTGCCTGGCCATGACCAACCGATTCCACGCGGGGTGGTGGGGCCATCATTCCACCGGGCCGGGGTTTGAACGCTATTGCGGGCCGGGCCATTATTCTATTGTCCGCTGAAGCTGCGACACGTTCCGGTTGAACTCCGGTCGCCGACATATCTTCATCGGTTGTAGTCATAAGTCCTGATTTGTACTCTGCTTTAACGAGCGCGCCATGTTTTACGTAAAGCGGTATCGGCTCCTGACTCGCCGCCGCAGTGGCAAGCGCCCCGAGATTCCCGGCGGAAACCCACGACGCCGTCAATACCAGGATGGCTGCGGTAAATGACAATTTTCTCAACATTTGAATGTCTCCTTTCGCCAGACTTCCCCATGGAAGGACCTTTTGAAAAATTGGATTTTGACGGGTGGGTTGAATGCTCCCTCCTTCCCGATCGATAAATGCGACATAACATCAAAAAACTTCTTTGTCAACGTAAGTTTATCTAAAA
>JACWAG010000139.1 GCA_014874425.1 Syntrophaceae bacterium
GTTCTAGGTGGTTTTGTAGTTCTTTCAGTTTCTGGCGCGAGCGCAGAAGTCGGAATTAAACCAGAATCATATGGTTATTTCGATTTTCCTACCTGCGTGCGTTATGCTCTGGTTCATTCGGATGCCCTCACTAAAAACAGAATAGACATTCAGTTAGCTTCCGTCGATCTTAAAGACGCTCATTCCGAGGTCCTTCCGACACTTCAGGTTTCTACTACGTATTATCTTGTTCAAACCTTCAATATATACAATTCAACCGCTACTCCGTGGAGTGTGCAATTCCAGATGGTAAACTGGAATCCATATCTAGCTCTTTTGAAGATAAAAACTAAGTCGATTATGGTCGATATTGCTAAGACATCTCACTTCGACAAGATATCGGACACTACTGCAAATATCGCTAAAATCTTCTACGGAATTCACACACTAGAAAAATCGATTCGAGGATCCAAGCAAATTTTGGCTCTGGCACAGGACAAATTAACTTTTGGTAGGAGCAAAAACGATCAGGGGAGAATTGATCCTCTCGATTTGCAGGGGCTTCAGAATGATTTTCGCTCACAGCAAATTAGGGTTAAGTCTCTAGAAAATGAACTTCAAGAAAAGATTAGTCAATTGAAGGCTATGATTGGATATCATCCTGATTATCACCTACCGCTTGATACTCGGGATGCTGTTAATCAAATCTTGAACGGATTTAGACCTAACTGGATTACTTTTACGGATGTACAGGGAGGGAACCTCCAACTGAAGATCTCCGCAAAAAAGGAACAAATGCAATCAAATGCGGTTACTGGAGCGTACGTCGCTCTTGTGCCTCAACCCCAGTTGGTTTTTTCTCAAGACGCTAATGTGCCCAATGCGGCATCAGGACTGAACCTTGGCATAGGCCTTAACTACATGCTTTGGGATGGGTTCAAGCGGGCACGTGACATAAAAAGACAGAAATTGTTGGCTCAGAAGTATAACCTTGATCGTGAAGAACTTTCTCAACAACTTTATCTCAGATTTAAGAAACTTAAAAGCGGGATGGGGCTATCGAGTGAGAAAGAAAGTCTGTCTCGCGAACAGGCAAAATTGGCGGACCTCGCCGAGGAAAAGGCATTAAGTAACTACAAATCGGGGCTCATCGACTATAGTCAGTATATGGACCAAAGGATCAAAAGGACCCAGGCTCACCTCGACGCCTCGACTAGCCTTCAACCACGTGTTAATGATCTTATTGATTTGGCTACAATTTCAGGAGGTTTGAACAAATATAATGCCGCAATTCGATATTAATAGGCCTAGGCGTCGTTTAAAGAGCTTGGGCGTTATGTTAGCAAGTTTTGTGGCTTTGGTTTCTGTGGCGCTTCTGCTCGTGACTCATGAACCGAAGAAGGCTGAATCTAGTCCTCCTCCAGTAAGAGCCGCTATAGTTCCTCAAATCGCGGACGCGAAATCAGAAGCTGAAATTACTCTTAGAGGCAAGAGCTTTTCTATTTTTCAAAGGAAGCTTGTAATGCCATACGGAGGGGAAGTTCTATCTATTGAAATTAAAGAGGGACAACCTGTTAATGAAAACGACACTCTCGTTAAATTCAGACTCGACCGTCAAGCAAGAATTGAGGTTATGGGTATTTTATACCCGGCGAAAGTTCAGGATCTGAAACAAGCAGTCTTCGATCAAAAAGTTACAAGAGACAAGCTTAAAGATGTTTCTTTAAAACTTCACGAGATGGACGTGGAAAAGGCTAAACAGAATCTGAACGATGTTCAACAATTGTGGGATAGGAAACTGGTGGAACAGGAGGCTTTAAGAAACGCTGAACGTAAGCTCGACACAGCGAACAAAAAATTATTAGAATCAAATAAATCCCTCAAACAGGCTGAAGAAAGCCTTGCCAAGACACAAGGGGACCTAAAATTCTTTGAGGATAAATATAAACGGGAACTGGATCTGCTGGAATATCAAACTAGAAGATCTTATCAGGACTCGGATATCCCGAATGATATTGCTTTTTTGAAAGCTCCAATTTCCGGTCAAGTGTTGTGGATATCTCCGGAACTACGAGTTAACGCAGAACATGCCGCTGGCTTTCCTGCAATCACGATTGCTCCTACCAACCCCATGGTGGTTCGCTGCAAGGTCCATGAACTTGATCTGGTGAAACTTAAGATGGGTGACAGAGGAACTGTTGTTTTTGATGCTATCCCCGACAAAAAATATGCTTGCAAGGTAAGCCGTATTCCTTGGTTGAGCCGCAATCCAGCTCTAGAAGTTCCGGCCGACTATGAAATTGAATGTCTACTAGAGAATGGAGATGGGAAAATAAAAGACGGCTTGACTTGCAATGTGAGAGTTAGTGTCGCCCAATGACGGAGTTTTACGCGCTGGGGAATTTTTATAAAATGAGGTATTAAGCTTTATTTACTCTGAAATTGTAATACGGCCTGACTCATACATTTCTTTCTGGTTGTACAGTCTCCCCATTATTTTTTCACTTGTATCAGCCTATATTTTGCTGTCGGTTGGGATCTGGCGAATAAAGATGTGGTCTTCTAAAAGCCATCCGCAAATTACCAATGATCCCGTTCCTTTAATTCAAATCCTCGCGCCTCTTAAAGGAATTTCCGATAAATCTCGAGAAATTTTACAAACCCTTTTAGATCAGGATTATCCCAATTATCGAGTTATGTTCATTTTGGAGGATGATTCAGATCCAGCCTTCGAATTAGTAAGCGAGTTCTGTTCCAGTTACAAACATGTCGGACTGTTTTTGAGCGGCACAGCGTCTCAATCCGGCCAGAAAAATTTCGGTCTCGTAAAGGCGGTTTCTACGCTGGAACCTGAAGTTGAAGTACTGGTGTTCTGCGATAGTACGAATGCCGCCGCTCGTGGTTGGCTTGGAGAAATTACTCGCCCGGTAAGATCGGGCGATTTCGAAGTATGCACTACTTTTCGCTCATTTTTGCCGGAGACTTTAAACACGCCTGGAATTTGTCAGGCGCTTTACGCGTCGACAGTATTCGCCCTCCTTGCTGTAACTCCCAAACCATGGGGAGGCGCCACTGTTATTCGAAAAAGCACTTTCGACCGGTTAAATGTGTCCAAAGTCTGGCTGCATACGGTTGTGGATGATTTGACGCTCGGAAATATTTTGAATGAAGCAAATGTCAAGATTTTTGTATCTCCAGAAAACTTTCTTTCATCCCCTATTAGAAAACAAACCTTAAAAGGTCTTTTGGCTTTTCTGGATCGACAAATACTTTTCCCTAAATTTACCAATCCAGGAATCTGGATCTTTACAGTTCTATGGCATATTTCCTTATGCGCGTCTTTATTACTGTCTTCAATGGGTTTGTTTTCATATTTTGTCGGATTTTTAGGTTCAGAATATGCTTTGATTGGAGCATTATTCTGGATCGGGGTTTTAACGCTCGTGGCTTCTTTGCGGAGCGTTAACCATGCTAAGATCCCTATTGTCAAATGGATGATCACCTTTCCAGTTTTAGTATTAGCTGCGACCTATGTTTGCGTGAAATCAATTTTTCTTGACCACATTGATTGGCATGGGAAAAGATACTATTGTGGTAAGGGTGGAGTGGTAATTGAAATCAGAGACCTTAAAATAGAATCCACTTGATGTGAAAGGTTCGATTTTCGGTAAATAATGGTTGACGCTATTATATTGGCGGCTGGGTCGTCCAAGAGGATGGGAACAAACAAGATGGGCCTCGAGATATCGGGCCAGACTGTTTTGTCCCGGGCAATAACTGAAGCTGTAAAATCCGCTCTCAATAAAATTGTCGTCGTCACGCGTCATCCTGAAGACTTTAATGAATTTGTTAAATGTTCTGACGATTTGCCGCCAAGGTTAGTCCGCATTGTCAACAATAATTCTGAGTTTGGAATGTCTTATTCCATCAAGCTTGGTTTGGCTTCGATCAGCTCTGAAACTGACGCGGCAATGATCATTCTTGCGGATCAAGTTCGTCTGAATTTCTCGGTGATCAACTCCCTGGTTTCGGCCAGTTTACAGAATCCCGGCAAAATAATTGCACCCACTATCAAAGGTCGAAGGACAAATCCCGTAATTTTCCCATCCGATCTTTTGGTTGAACTCAACCAAATCACTGGAGACAAAGGTGGCAGAGAAATCCTTACTTCGAATTCAGGAATGTTAAAGACTGTCGAATTTGGAGAGACCTACGATGACAGTGATTTAGATACAATGGATGATTACTTCAGGATTATTTCTAGATCACAATCACAACTATTTCAAACATAATGAGAATTAGCATAGCCAAAACTGCTGGTTTCTGTATGGGCGTTAGAAGAGCTGTTGACATGGCGCTAGATTTAAATCGTCAAAACCCTCCAATGCCGATAGTAACTTACGGACCGTTGATCCATAATCCGCAAACTCTCGACCTGTTGGAAAGCAGAGGCATTAAACAACAAAATTCATTAGAGGCGATAGAAGTCGGCACTGTAGTAATAAGGGCTCATGGGATTTCTCCTCAGGAGAGGCTACGATTGGAGGAGAAAAAATTGAATATCGTTGACGCCACTTGCCCTAGAGTCACTAGAGTGCAGGCATTGATCAATAAGCACGCGCAGAAAGGTCATTTTTGCATTATTGTTGGTGACGAAGATCACCCTGAGGTTCGTGGCCTGATTGGGTTTGCAACCAGCGGAGCTTTGGTAATTTCTGGGCCTCAGATGATTGAGAGGTTCGCAAATATTCCGGTAGGAATGGACTTGTGTGTTGTTGCGCAGACAACTCAGGAACCAGAGAAGTTTGAACAAATTGTTAAACTCCTCAAAGATAAAGGCTTTAAACTGAATGTTTATAAGACGATTTGCGATTCTACCAGAAAGCGGCAGAACGAAGTAAAAGAACTTGCTCAAGGCGTTGACATGGTTATCGTCGTCGGAGGAAAAGGGTCTGGAAACACCAACAGACTCACAGATGTCGCTACTGAAAATTGCCGCCGGGTATTGCATGTTGAGACGGCCGACGAGATACACACAACTGATTTGTTTGGAATAAACCGGTTAGGGGTAACGGCTGGAGCGAGTACACCTAATTGGCAAATCCGGTCAGTAATAGAAAAAATCAAGCAAATCGATCTTTCCCAAAGACCCGGTATATGGCCCAAGCTCCGAGATATGCTGGATATAACAATAATGACCTATGTTTGGGCCGCTCTCGGAGGGGCCGGACTCACAATGGTTTGCAGCACTTTACAGGGGAACCCGGTTGGGTTTAGCCCCGCTATAGTCACAGGCCTTTTCGTATTTTCAATGCATCTTTTGAATCGGATCCAGGAAAGATCTGGAGCATTAAGATTCAACACTCCTGAAATCGCTCTGTTTTATTCCAAGTACGAGGTTCTTTTGTCTGTTTTTGGGAGCGTCTCTGCGATTATGGCTATAATACTTTCATATACCATGGGCCTAGATTCCATGCTGATGCTTATTGGAATGATAATTACAGGTATGTTATATCCAGCGCCTCTGTTTAAATGGCTACAAATTCCAGGAATAAAATGGAAAGCATTGAAAGACATTCCTGGTTCAAAAACCCCGTTGGTAGCTTTGGGTTGGGCCATGGCGGCGGCAATTCTCCCCGCGTTTTCTGTTAAGACAATTTTCGGTCTGTCGGCTCTTTCCATTTCATTTCTCGTGGCCACCTTATTAGTATTCTGGAGAACCTCCCTTTCGGACCTGATCGATATCCAGGGGGATAGAATAGGCGGCCGTGACACGATACCGATAATTTTCGGAGGGCGTGTGACAGAAAGACTTTTGAGCATTTTACTTATTTTCTTGTCTTTAATCCTGATCGTTTCTAGCATGAGGAATTACGCTACTAATTTTGGTTATGTCTTGCTTCTGAATCTATTGATATTTAAATTCCTGTTCGATTTCTACAGAAGAGGCCACTTGGTAGACCGACTGCTATTTGAAGGTTTCATTGATGGAAATTTCGTCCTGGCGGGAATTTTTAGTTTAATTTTTCGTCTGGTTTTTTAAAATAGAGATTTTTATCTTGACACAGCTATTCAATTACGATAAAAAAGTTGTTTTTATAGAGGAACCGTTTGCTGGCGTAGCTCAACCGGTAGAGCAGCTGATTTGTAATCAGCAGGTTGCGGGTTCGAGTCCCATCGCCAGCTCCAGTCGTGGAGGGGTTCCCGAGTGGCTAAAGGGGGCAGACTGTAAATCTGTTGGCGACGCCTTCGGAGGTTCGAATCCTCCCCCCTCCACCATCCAGCTCTACGGTCCCTTTTTGTTAGCGCGGCGGGAATAGCTCAGTTGGTAGAGCGTCAGCCTTCCAAGCTGAACGTCGCGGGTTCGAGTCCCGTTTCCCGCTCCAGTGTTTTTATGGTGGCTCATCCTATTGGTTGTGCGCCATTTTTTAAGATACCCTTAAGGGAGTATTCATTAGACCTATGATCTTCGAGTCGGCCCACGTAGCTCAGTAGGTAGAGCACTTCCTTGGTAAGGAAGAGGTTCACCGGTTCGATCCCGGTCGTGGGCTCCACAAAGATCCCAATTTCTTGCTCAGCAAGGATCATCAGTGAGACTCCGGTCCGATAAAAAGAATTATGAATAGAAACTTTCCAGCTATTTTTTTGCCGAATATTCAAGGAGGAGCCCATGGGCAAGGCGAAGTTTGAGCGTACGAAGCCACACGTGAACGTAGGGACGATAGGTCACATCGATCACGGTAAGACGACGTTGACAGCGGCAATTACGCGGACGTTGGCCAAGAGGGGATTGGCATCGTA
>JACWAG010000140.1 GCA_014874425.1 Syntrophaceae bacterium
AATTGAACCTGGTAAAGTCCAGAACTGCGTCACGTACATTGCACGCCTGTTTCGTGCAGCCGGATGTATCCGCCTTGGGATAAAAATAAACCAGTAGCCTCTTTCCTTTAAATTCGGACAATTTTACAATTTTACCGTTTTGATCAGTTAATGAAAAGTCAGGCGCTTTGTCTCCCACCTTCAACTGAGCCATGTTATTACCTCCATGTTAAGATCGACAGCGATTGCCTATTATCTTCTTATAATATATGTTTAGAAGATACGATCGCAATTCTTGAAGAAAAAGTCTGAGTTAGGAAATGATAGAAATAAGTGATTTTCGAAAAGTTAAACAGATCAAATTAGCTGCGGAACTGAACGGGGAACCCTATTATTGGGTTTCTTCGTATCTGGTTGATGGTCTATTGATTGATACTGGAAGTGCAAAAACGCTTCCCGAATTTTCACATTTCCTTCGGGGAGCCAAAATTAGTACAGTTGTCAATACGCATAGTCATGAGGACCATATTGGCGCCAACAGGTTAATTCAAGAAGAGTTAGGATTGCCGATTTATGCGAGCAGGTTAGCCATCCCAAGAATTCAAGAGCCTCCGAAGGTACCCTGGTATCGAGAGCAGGTTTGGGGATCAGCCCGGCCAAGTGACCCCAAACCACTTCCAACCGTTATTGAAACGTCTAAATTTCGATTTGAAGTTATTGATACACCTGGCCATAGCGCTGACCATGTATCTTTTGTGGAGAGAAATCAGGGTTGGGTTTTTTCTGGGGACCTGTTTATAGGAAATCAAATGACCGCAGCAGGTCCTGAGATGAATATTTCCGACATGCTCACGTCCATGAAGCGCCTCATTGAATTCATGGACGATGGATTTATTCTGTTCACTGCCCTACGTACAGTACGTAGCGATGGCCGTAAAACCCTGTTGGATTTTGTCGAGCGCTGTGAAAAATTGAGAGAACAAGTGTTTGAGTTGGCTGCTCAAGGACTGGACGTGCCGAAGATAGTTAATCGAATGTTTGGCGGGGAAAATATTTTTGCCTCGATTACAAACGGGTAGTTTTCGTCCGCCACTCTTATTAGACTCTTGCTACAGGAATAGCGGAACATCGTCAGGATCTGGTATCCCATGAGCAGGGAGGCAAAATGACCCAAACAATAATCAGCGTTGTTGGCGCACGTCCCAATTTCATGAAGGTCGGGCCAATAGAACGGCAATTGAAGGCATACGATGATATCAACCATATGATTGTGCATACCGGCCAGCATTATGATGACCTTATGAGTGGTGTGTTTTTCGATGATCTTGGCTTGTCGGCCCCTGCGCGACATTTGGGAGTCGGTTCGGGACGACATGGAGAGATGACCGGAAAGATCATGATTGAATTTGAAAAGGTGTGTCTTGACATCAAGCCGAACCTTGTTGTTGTTGTCGGAGATGTAAACAGCACAGTAGCGGCCGCTCTAGTGGCAAGGAAGCTTTTCATCCCGGTTGCTCACGTTGAAGCCGGTCTAAGATCCTTTGATGAAACGATGCCTGAAGAATGGAACCGTCGGCTGACTGACTGTTTATCCAACCTGTTATATGTATCAGAACCGGCCGGCCTGAAGAACCTGGAACGCGAAGGCGTGGACAGGGGTCGAGTGTTTCTTGTCGGTGATATTATGCTTGAGACTCTTGGACTTTTTCTGTCAGGGATACAAAAACGGAAACGCTGGATTGATTTTGATCTAAATCCAAAGAACTATATTGTGGTGACGATTCACAGGCCGTCCAATGTAGATGAGCCGGCAGCTCTCGAACAGATAATAGAAATCCTGGAATCATTGCCTCAAAGTGTCATTTTCCCTATGCATCCACGCACTAGAAAACGTTTGGACGAATTTGGTTTAAGCGCAAGAGTAAGCCGTATAAAAAATCTTCTTTTGGTAGAGCCCCAATCATACATTGATTTTCTTTCACTATTAGAGGGGTGTTCGATAATTTTATCAGATTCAGGGTCGGTTCAAGCGGAAGCGAGTTTTTTCGATGTCCCTTGTTTGGTCTGTCGAGAAAACACCGAACGACCCGTTTACTGCGAACAGGGATCATGCCGTCTTGTTGGCCGAGATTTACGGCTGATAAAGGAATCGGTTAAGGAAGCCTTGAAGGGTGATTTCCCAAAGTCTACCGAATATGCGAAAAGTTTGGGAAATGATGTTTCAGGGAAAATAGTAAGATCAATTGTTGAATTTTTAGGATGAACTCTGTGGGTCCAGGTGTCATGATTTCAGGGGATCTAAGTGCAAGATTTGCCAAAATGTAACAAATGCGATAAATAAAAATCATTGTATGAATCGAGTTTGAAAAGAGGTTTGGATGTCCAGTTCTTATAATATAGCGGTGATTGCGGGCGATGGAACAGGTCCTGAAGTAATACACGAAGGTATCAAAGTGCTCAACGCCGCTGCGTCTCTATATGGTTTTTCACTGAATTTTGTGAATTATGATATTGGTGGGGCCCGTTATCTCAAAACAGGTGAGACGTTGCCTGACTCAGTGTTGGATGAACTTAGGCGCGTCAATGCAATATATCTTGGAGCGATAGGACATCCCGATGTCCCACCGGGTACGCTTGAAAAAGGTATTCTGCTCAAACTGCGTTTTGAACTGGACCAGTATGTTAACTTACGCCCGGTAAAACTTTATCCGAATGTTGAAACACCGATAAAGAATAAAGGGCCGAAAGAAATAGATTTTATAGTGTGTAGAGAAAACACGGAGGGTTTTTACGTAGGGTCCGGTGGCTATTTCAAGAAGGGAACAGCGGACGAAATCGCTATTCAGGAATCGATAAATACTCGCACAGGAATCGAGCGTCTTCTGAGGTATGCGTTTGAAACTACAAGGGCACGCGGAAAGAGAAAAAAGCTTACTCTATGTGGCAAGACGAATGTTCTGACCTATGCTTGGGGATTATGGACACGAACTTTCCAGGAGATGGCCACGGAATATCCCGATGTTCAAACAGACTATGCGCATGTTGACGCAATTTGCATGTGGTTTGTCAAAAACCCCGAATGGTTTGACGTAATCGCCACGGACAACATGTTCGGCGACATAATTACAGACCTTGGAGCGATGATTCAGGGAGGAATGGGCATCGCTGCAGGGGGGAACATCAATCCGCAAGGCGTGTCCATGTTCGAACCGATAGGCGGGTCGGCTCCAAAATACACAGGACAGAACGTCATCAATCCGCTTGCTGGAATCTTGGCTGGGTCTCTAATGCTTGAGACGCTGGGCGAGAAAGTCGCCGCCAAGTCAATTGAAGACGCTATGATAAAAGCTCTTACGAAAGACATCAAGAGTATGGAAGCGGGAAGGATGGGACATTCCACTTCAGAGGTCGGTGACCTGGTGGAGAGCTATCTTTCGTGAAATTATAATGGGTAAGGTTTTGAACGGCTCGACCTGTCGCGGTTGGGCGCCAGATTATTTTTCACATTTTTCTCTTGGCTTGAATACTTACTGGGATATCTATGGGGAAAAGCGAAACACCAAGTCTTAAAGTACTGCCTCTTGGGGGACTCGGGGAAATTGGTCTAAACATGACGCTGGTTATCTGGGACGACTGCGCGTTCATTTTGGACGCGGGTCTTATGTTCCCGGATGAATCAATGCCCGGGGTCGATTATGTGATCCCAGACGTAGATGTTCTGACAAGACTCCACCAAAACATTCTAGGGATAGTAATCACCCACGCGCACGAGGACCATATAGGGGCGCTCCCTTATCTGCTCAAGAAAATAAACGTCCCGATTTATGCCACTTCCCTGACAATGGGGTTTATTGAGAACAAATTTGATGAATTCGACCTGCTGACAAGTACTGACAGGATAGTAATTTCACCGGATTCGCCCATTCAACTCGGGCCCTTTCTTCTTGATTTCTTCGCGATGTGCCATTCGGTGCCGGATGCTGTAGGAGTCATGGCGCAAACCCCGATAGGAAGGCTTGTCTTCTCCGGGGACTTCAAGATTGATCCAAACCCAATAGATGGAAGGCTCTGTGATTTTGAAAAATTAGGGAAATATGCTGATGCAGGCGTGCTTGCACTGTTTTCGGACAGCACAAATGTCGAGTTTCCGGGGCGCACACGATCGGAGAGTGCTCTAAGACCGTCATTTGAACAAATTTTTGCAAAAGCGAGCGGCAGGATCCTGATTGCGACGTTCGCATCGAGTATTCATCGTTTGCAGCAGGTGCTGACGGTTACCGAGCAGTTCAACCGTAAAGCCGCTCTTGTTGGGCGATCAATGGTGGCAAACGCTCGAATTGCGGCTGAACGTGGCTATCTGAAAATCCCGGAAAATATACTTGTGGACATTAATGAACTTGAGAAAATCCCGGATAATCGGGTTACGGTTTTATCCACAGGCTCACAAGGTGAACCAATGTCCGCTCTGGCTCTGATGGCGTCGGAACGGCACAAATATCTTAAGGTGAAAGAGGGCGATACGGTAATATTTTCATCGCGGTTTATCCCTGGCAATGAAAAGGCCATTAACAGCATGATAAATGATCTGGCCAGACGCGGCGCCAACGTAATGTACGAAAAAATAGCCGATGTTCATGTTTCAGGACATGGCAGGGAAGAAGAGCTTAGAGAATTGCTCAGGATTGTGCGGCCACGGTATTTTGTGCCAATTCACGGAGAATACCGTCATCTTTTACGCCACGCCCAACTGGCGATCGGGGAAGGGGTTCTGCAAGAAAATGTTGTCGTGGCTACCAATGGAGATGTGATCGAGATGTCGGAGGACGGAATAGGGGTCACGGAGCAGATCGATATCGGGCGGGTCTTTGTTCATGGTAAAGGTGTCGGCGATATAGGACGAGATGTTTTAAGGGATCGAAGGACGATATCCGAAGTGGGATTGATCACAGTGGTCTTAGTTGTTTCAACCCATGACGGCCGTATATTGAGCGGTCCTGAACTCAGGTCTATTGGAGTCACATACGAGGAGATTGAGCCTGAGCTTATGGAAGGCATAAGGTCAGCAATATTGGAGCGAATCTCGAATTTACGACCTTCTGTTTCGTCGGACTGGGACAATATTCGCGACGATATTCGTCTTCTTACACGTAGGTTTGTTAATAGACTTTTGGGGCGCAAACCAGTGGTTCAAACGATAATATTGGAGGTATGAAAACGCGCTTTGGCAGAAAAGAGTAACATTTTTCTTGCATTTTAAAAGATGTTAGCTTAAATCATGACATTAGATGGAATGAAACCTGGACTCAATGAAAATTTATGATTTGTAACCTGGGTTTGAGTTGGATGAATGCCCGGATTTTTCTTGACAACGGGCTTGAACGCGTGATACGGTGCGTTAAATCTATGGTATAATAGCTCTTGAATTGGAGTATGCTCATTTAAGGAGGGTTTAGGATGAAGAAGTCGTTGGTTATTATGGTTGTTTTGGTGGGGTCGCTCGCTCTGGTCGGTTCCGTGTTTGCTGGTGGAATGGCCAAGAGGCCGGCTGCGAGCTGTGGTGATTGCTATTCCACTCCTAGCTGTCAACCTGCCCCGTGCCAAGACCAGGTCTTGTGCAAAGGTAAAGCTGCAGGCGCTCAAAAAATGTGTGGTCCATGCGCGCCGACAATCAAGTGGGCTGGTAGCTGGATGACAGTTTTGAAATGCCCTGGTTCAGCCGCTCCTGCTAAGGTTGTTCGCGCTCGTCATCACTATCGACATGCGCCTATCAAGAAGGACAAGGCCGTAAAGTAAAGATAAAACGCAATAAATCAGTTGCGGCGCAGGCAAACTGCGCGTAACTGTATTTTGATAGCTGTGAAAATAACCCTTCCTTTTCTGGAGGGGTTTTTCTTTTGTAAGGGCCAGTCATGAAAACGCCATTGTTAGATCTTGAGCCGATACACAAAGTTATTAGAGAAGACCTTCGCCAAGCTGTCCTAAGAGTTCTCGATAGCAATCAGTTTATAGGTGGTCCCGAAATCGACAATTTCGAGCGTGAAATTGCGACATATTGCGGAGTAAAGCACGCAGTAGGGGTATCTTCAGGAACGGACGCCCTATTGATATCGCTGATGGCCCTTAATATCGGCCCAGGCGCCGAAGTTTTAGTTCCGGCCTATACTTTCTTTTCTACAGCCGGATCAGTGAGTCGCGTAGGCGCTAAACCAATTTTCTGCGACATTGATCCAATAACATTCAATATTGATGTTAAGAAACTCGAAAAACTTATATCTCCAAAGACGCGAGCGATCATACCCGTACATCTATTTGGCCAATGCGCCCGGATGGACGAGCTTATGGCGATTGCTGAAAAGCGCAATTTATACGTTATAGAAGACGCTGCCCAGGCTATAGGCGCCAAATACAAAGGCAATACGGCCGGAGCAATGGGGACTACCGGGTGCTTGTCGTTCTTTCCGTCCAAGAACCTCGGAGGTATAGGCGACGGTGGTCTGGTCATGACAAATGACGACACCATCTACGATTTGTTGGTCAGTCTAAGACAGCATGGAGCTACTCAGAGATACCTCCATACCATTATTGGTGGAAATTTTAGATTGGACGCGATTCAAGCCGCCGCGTTACGTATAAAACTGACACGACTCGATGAATGGTCAAAGATGAGACGCCAAAACGCCGTCTATTATAAACAGTCTTTAAAAGATTTGGAAAGTAATGGCTTTATCAAACTCCCTGTTGAATCTCAGGACAATTTTCATGTTTATAATCAGTTTGTGATCAGGGCGAGTAAACGGGACTCCCTACAAAGTTATCTAAGTAACAATGGAGTTGGCTCTGCGATATATTATCCGTTGCCTTTGCATCTCCAGGAGTGTTTCAAAGGCGCCGGCTTGAAGAAAGGCGCCCTTCCAGAGAGCGAATTGGCAGCCGATGAAACACTCGCGATACCGATCTTCCCTGGCTTGACTGAAGAGCAAATGAACTTGGTCGTGAAGCTTTGTCACAGATTCTACGAGAAACAGTGATCTTTTAATTCGTTTACTTTCAATTCACTAAGGGCCGTCAGATTTAACGGGCTGGTTTCTTCGGACTTATACAAATTGCAGACGAATTCCTTGTGACGATTTTCAACTGAAGCTAGACAAAAGCCTTGGTCAGAGGGCCAAGCCCGACAAGGTAAAGAAGACGAACATTGGAACGCAAATTCAAAAATTCTCTCGCTTCGCTGTCGTAAAATGCGCCTATTCCACAGCACCCAAACTTTATTGGTAAGCGTTCAGCAGGAGCCCCTTTTTAGGGTTCGATTTCGGTGAACTGGAACTTTTTAGGTTTTTCTAATCGCGCGATATCGCGTCTATTTTTAATACCCTATTGACAAAACATTAGAAATA
>JACWAG010000141.1 GCA_014874425.1 Syntrophaceae bacterium
CAAGGCGCTGAAGCAAACCAGCGCTATTAAGAGCGCTTTCTCACAAAAAGCTGCTCACGTAGCCGCCAAATAATCCCCGAAAAATATTTAGACAAGAAAATTTGGTTCCTACTTAATTTATTTACCTTGGGATAAACCACATCACTTATTTTTTAGGCAGTGTAAACAGGAAATTTACCCAACTTCCGACCTCAGATTCACACCAGATCTCTCCACCGTGCGCTTCGATGATTCTCCTGATGTTATACAAGCCTAAGCCGGTTCCTCGTTTAGGGCGATTCACCTCATTCCGGATCCTGTAAAACTTTTCGAATATCTTTTCTCGTTCTTCTGGTTCTATACCCGGCCCTTCATTCCAAACATTGAACAGGAACTTGTCTCCAAGATCAACAATGCCGTAGGCTATTTTCCCTCCGCGGGCGCCATATTTTAGAGCATTACCAAAGAGGTTCCGGTAAACTATTTCGAGAAATCTCGGATCTCCATAAACCGGAACAGTCCCGACCCCCCCCATAGTTTCATCATAATTTTCGAATGAGTTTGGATATCGTTCCTTTAATCCGACCATGGCGGGCAAGATTATTTGTTGGAAGAAATTTTCAATTTCCTGCTTGTATATCTGAAATTCACCCTGCTCCAGGTCGGCCATTGTCAAGAAATCATGGCTCATAGCTTCCAGGAATGTAGAATGATGATAGATTATCTCAAGCTGTTTCCGCCGTTTTGGGTCAGTTTCAGTGTCAAGTAGCCTTTTAACAAAACCACCAATTACGAGAAGTGAGTTCTTGTTTTCGTGATTTATGAAATGAATGGCTTCACGATAATTTTTGTTGAGCCTTTCGAGTTCTCTTCTAATTGCATTATCATGCGCAATATCTCTGCTTATCCCTACTGTTCCCAGGATTCGCCCTTCATTGTCCTTAAGCAAGGACAATGTCAAGGATACCTCGACAAGAGTGCCATCTTTCCTTTTTAGTTTAGTCTTGTAATTTTTTATTCCGCCTGAAGTTTGGACTTCTTCCAGAATGGTCTCGCGTTCGAAGGCGTCTGCCCAGACTTCATTTATCTTATGCCCCTGAATTTCCTCAGCCGCAAAACCCAACAGTTTTTCCCCAGCGGGATTGAACTCAACAATTCGGGATTCAAGGTCGGTAGTTATGATCATATCCGCAGATGATCTTAGTATGCCTTCCAAATAACCGCTCTGGCTAGCAAGCGCCTCGGTACGCCTCCACATTTCCTGTGAAAGATTCTCGGAAAGTCTCTTATAACGTTCCTCGGAGCGTCTTAGCATTAAATCAAGTTCATGAACTTCAATCTTTCTACCAATTAACTCGGCAACTTCTTGTAAAAAGTATTCGTCTTCCGGATAGACTTTTTCATTCTGGCCGTAGCTTACGCAAATTCTACCCCGATTTAGGCTTTCAACCTGAATGTCTTTAACTGTTAAATTACCGGCGGTTGTTTCAGGGATTTTTCCGAAAATGTTACTGTCAATTTCAACCCAGGCTGAGATACCGGGGCGATTGCCTAATAGCCGCATCAAAAGAGGAATTAAAGACTGAATCTTCTGATCAAACGGGTCTTTTCCGAGAAGGCCCCTTCCGATAGCAAGCAAGATCCTGAATTTAATTAACAACTGGCCCGTCGTCAACCCTAGGGATTCGTTGGAGCCATCTGGAAAGATTTCCGGCAGATTGGTCATCTTGAATCCCCAATATCGTAGTTTCGGGTTTTAGTCAATGCCTGAGATGGCCAGTGTCGGCACCGTAAAAAACCATATGGAGAACGTGTAACATGATTTCATATAAGTGAACGATTGATGTCTTGCGTGTTTGTAAAATTCCTCTTAATATTAGCACAATTTGAAACAAATTGGGCTGTTGGCGACAAATTGAGACTTCAATTGTTGATGCAGGAAGCACAAAGGTGGTAATATCAAAAAATCGATGGATATGGTCTCTTAAAGATTTGGTCTTTCCCTTTGTGGGGTTTTTTGTTGTCCTGTCCGTTTTGTATTTGGCCACACTTGTTTCTGGGGGCTATCTTTTCACGAATGGAAAACAAACACTGACAATTGAATGGCTTGACATAGCTCCTTCTATCGTGATTCGTTTGTGTAGATGAATTGAAAATTTTGGGTTCATAGATTCACACCTTAGGAGATCTCAAATGAAGGGTGTTATTCTTGCGGGCGGTTTAGGCACCCGTTTATATCCACTAACCAAGATTACGAACAAACATCTCCTGCCTGTTTACAGTAAGCCCATGATCACCTACCCTGTTGAGTGTCTCGTCAGGGCGGGCATTGATGACATCCTCATCGTTACGGGAGGTAATCATCCTGGTGATTTTCTCAGACTCCTAGGTAATGGGAAGGAATATGGCGTAAAAAACATTAGTTACGCGTATCAGGAAGGCGAAGGTGGGATCGCCGACGCACTGGCCCTAGCCGAAAACCATGCGACGTGTGGGCCTGTATGTGTTGTGTTAGGCGATAATCTTTTGGAAAAAACTATTCGAGTCGCGGTAGACGAGTACCGTAAGCAGGACAAAGGCGCTCGAATCCTGCTCAAAGAAGTCGAAGACCCAAAGAGGTTTGGGGTCCCCATACTTGAAGGAAATAAGGTCATAAAGATAATTGAAAAACCGGAAGATCCTCCATCCAGCTTTGCAGTTACAGGCATATACATGTATGATTCCCAAGTCTTTGATTTTATCAAGACGCTTAATCCGTCGCAACGAGGGGAACTAGAAATAACTGATGTTAACAACCTTTACATCAATCAGGGAACCATGACATGGTCACTAATCGATGGATGGTGGACCGACGCTGGGACATTTGACTCCCTATTAAAGGCTTCCAATTTGGTTGCTCACGGAGGAGCTAATAACATTTAAAAATGGTAGTTACAAATAAGAAATTTGAACAACCGCCTTCAACTCCTATTCACGGGGTCATTATTCAGTCCTTGAAAGTCGTTCCGGACGAACGCGGTAGGCTCATGGAGATCATGAGGATGGATGATCCTTTTTTCACAGGGTTTGGACAAGTTTATCTTTCTACGGTTTACCCGGGAGTTGTAAAAGCATGGCATTATCATAGGATCCAGGATGACAGGTTCACTTGCGTCAGGGGCATGGTAAAAGCCGCTCTTTATGATGATCGCGAGGGTTCTCCCACTCGAGGCGCCTTGAACGTGCTCTATGTAGGCGAACATAATCCGGCTCTCATTGTCATTCCGGCTGGTGTCTATCATGGCTGGAAGTGTGTAAGCGATTATGAGGCCTATGTAATAAATGTGCCGTCAGAACCTTATAACAGGTTTGACCCTGATGAGTTCAGGGTTGACCCCCACGAAGGCCCTATACCATATGATTGGACTAGAAAAGATGGCTAAATAAATTCTTTTCACTAAGACTCCAATAGGCGTTCACAGCCTGATCAACTAGATTCAGTGAGTCAAACAACTCTTAATTAGTTTGAGGTAAAATGGGCATGCGTTTACTGGTAACCGGTGGATTAGGCTTTATCGGTTCGAATTTTATTCTCACTATGCTCAAGAGTTACAAGGATTTGAGCATAATCAATTTGGATCTCATAACTTACGCGGGCAATTTCGAGAACCTTAAGGACGTTGAGAATTATGGCGACCGATATCAGTTCATAAGGGGCGATATCACGGACCTAAATTTGGTTGGCGAGATCGGTTCGATGAAACCAGATGTAATTATAAATTTCGCGGCTGAATCTCATGTAGACCGATCAATACTTGACTCTTCCCAATTTTTAAAAACCAACATAATAGGGACTCAGGTTTTGCTCGATTGTTGCCGTGAACATAAAATTGATCGATTCGTTCAAATATCGACGGATGAGGTTTATGGGTCTCTTGGCCCGTCTGATCCTCCGTTCACCGAGAACAACAACCTAAAGCCCAATAGTCCCTACTCCGCATCTAAAGCTTCGGCAGACATGTTGGCCCGCGCATACCACAAGACCTACTGCATGGATGTTGTCATCACAAGATGTTCAAATAATTACGGGCCATTACAGTTTCCTGAGAAACTGATACCCCTAATGATAACCAATGCCATTCAGGATCAGGAACTACCGGTTTACGGTGATGGGATGAACGTGCGAGACTGGATACACGTAATGGATCATTGTAGGGCCATCGACACAGTAATGAGAAAAGGAAAGGCTGGTGAAATCTATAACATAGGTGGATCTTGTGAATATCATAACATTGACATAGTTCGACTGATTCTCAACAAACTCGGAAAGCCAGCTTCGTTGATCAAACATGTAATGGACAGGCCCGGGCACGACCGACGATACGCTATGAACGCTGACAAATTGGCGGATCACCTCGGCTGGAAGCCTTTGATAGATTTTGAAGAAGGAATAGATGAAACCATCAAATGGTACATCGGGAACGAAGATTGGTGGAGAAGAATAAAAACAGGTGAATATCTCACATACTGCGAACAGTGGTATGGAGCGCTTAAGAACTAACCCATACTGATATGAATATCTTAAGACACAAGACCAAAGTGATTCGGTTGGGAAACTTGACCGTGGGCGGGGAATCGGAAATTTCCGTCCAATCCATGACCAATACTGACACTCGTGACGTCAATAAAACACTCCGCCAAATTCGACGGCTCGAGAAAGCAGGCTGTGAAATTATCCGTGTTGGCGTGCCTGACATGGAGGCAGCTCGTGGACTACGAAAAATAAAGGCCGGCATGACAGTTCCTCTTGTGGCGGACATTCATTTTGATCACAAATTAGCGCTGGAAGCCTTAAAGCAAGGAGTGGACGGCTTACGCCTCAACCCTGGAAACATAGGAACAGCGTCAAAGGTCCGTGAGGTTACGCGGGCTGCGCTCGAAAGAAGTGTGCCCATACGTATCGGGGTAAATTCCGGATCTATCGAAAAGAAATTCTTGCAAAGATATGGTGGAGGTACACCAGAAGCGATGGTTGAGAGCGCTCTCGGTCATATTGCCATTCTTGAAAAGGCTGATTTCAAACTTATCAAGGTTTCTTTGAAGGCTTCAGATGTCACAAGGACTATTGACGCTTATCGGATGCTTTCAGCTAGAGTGGACTACCCATTACACGTTGGCGTAACTGAGGCGGGCACGTTGGTTCCTGGTTGTGTAAAGTCTGCTGTTGGAATCGGTGTTTTACTCGCCGAGGGTATTGGTGACACGATTAGAGTTTCGTTGTCAGCCCCGCCTGAAAGGGAGGTCGAAGCTGGATTCGCGATCCTTCGAAGCCTGGAGTTGCGGCGCTGGGGCGTTGATTTAATATCGTGCCCAACATGTTCCCGCACAGCTATAGACCTTCTGGCTCTAGCCACCAAAGTGGAAAAAGCAGTCTCCGGCATACGAACCCCTTTAAGAGTCGCTGTCATGGGATGTGTGGTGAATGGTCCAGGAGAGGCCAAAGAAGCGGATGTCGGTATTGCAGGCGGCAAAGGTCGAGGTATTTTATTTAAGAAGGGGCAGGTCGTCGGCACTTACGAAGAGAAAGACTTGCTAAGAGCGCTCTTGGACGAAATACAAAATATGACATTAGCCCATAGCGCCTCGGACATGTCCAATATAGATCCAATGCGTAAATAACAACTATTCTACGACTACTTCATCTCCGGGTTCCAATCCAGACAAAATTTCTATTTTACCATCATCCAAAGTCCTACCGGTCCTGACATGCCTGGTTTTGATTTCTCCATTATCTAACACACGCACAGTTTCGAGCTGGCCCACAATTTTGACCGCAACAGCGGGGATTATAATTACCGGCGAAGACATCGTCTTGAAGCTCATTGTGCCATACAATCCTGGTGTCATCTTCTGCGTGTCATGTAAAGGCGCTTTAACTGTGATCGTTCTTGTCTTTTCGTCCCGCTGGGGAACTATTTCCCTAATAGAACAGTTCTCTTTGATGTTCAACGATGGCACAGTCACAATGACCGGCGAACCGATAGACAGGAAAGGGGCGTATTGTTCACCGGCTGCGGCAACCATTTCAAGACTTTTAGGATTGTAAATTGTCAACAGGTCTTTACCAACTACGGCTAGATCACCCTGGTTGACATCCTTTTCAGAAACAACCCCATCAAAAGGAGCTGTCACGAGTTCGTATGACAGAAATGTTTGAGCTTCTGCCAATGCTGATTTTGCCTTGTTTACCGAAGCTTGAGCCATCTCATAACGGGCCGAAACGTCGTCGTATTCCTTTTTTGCTATAGCCTGTTCCTGAAACAGGATTTTATAACGCTCGAAATCCTGTTTGGTTTTTTCCATGTCCACCTTGGCGCTTTCCAAGGCCGCTTTGGCTTGGGCCGAGCGTTCTTCCAACTCTCTGGCCTCGATTTTCAGCAGAAGATCTCCCTTCTTTACCGTGCTACCGGCGTCAACTTTTAACTCAGTGACATAGCCGCCTACCCGTGCGGCGATTTTGGCTGTATCTCGAGCTAGCACGGTTCCAGAGACGGTCACTTCGCCCGACGTCTCGACCTTTTCGGCCTTGACGGTCTTTACGTTGGCAATCTGTTCCTTAGGGAGTTTTGTCTCGCCTGCAGGGACTTTATGGTGAAAACCGCCTTGAATCCATACGAGAACCAGTATCAATGCAAGTGCAGAAACAGCGGCGGTTAGTAATTTAATTTTTGTCATCAAATCTCCGTTTGAATCTACCTAGTAGCATTGACATACGTCGCCAGAGGTCTTGAAAAGAAACTCTTCCTGACAAAGATTAGACCCTTGCAATTCAAGTTGTAAAGCAAAACCAGCAATAATATGGAACGCCATGAGTCAATACCTCATTAGAATATTCCCCATGGCGCATACACCAAGGCCTAAACCAGGACGCCCCCTGTTTGGGGAGTCTGTCAATTCTCCGTCATAATGTAATCGTCATATTCGATTTCAAATCTCAGTTTATGTTTAGCCTCTTCTTGCGCCAAAGCGAGAAAGACATTTTCCAGGTTGGCGTCTCCGCAAGTTTCGGCTAAATTAGTGTATAGTTTAAACGCTTTTTTTTCTTTTTTCATAGCCAGGATCAACGCTTGTTGATAGTCCATCTGAGGACTAGCCTGATCGGCAACCAGATAATCACCTATCTGTAGATCCAGGGCTTTCTTTTCGGATGGACCCCACTTTTTACCGGCCTTGATGTCTTCCAGTTTCTTTTTGTGACCCAGTTCTTCTTTGGCAAAGTTCTTAAATATTTGGCTCATCCATGGGCGGTCCATCTTACCGGCTAGATCGTCGTAAAAGTCATGGGCCTGCTGTTCATTAACGATAGCAAAATCCAGAATCTCACCTACCGAATTCCATTGTTTCATAACCTACGCCTCCCGAAATGTTTTACTATGTCACTCACAAAATTCCTATTTGACCTTTTTCAAAGCGTCAAGGGCTCCGTCGTAATCTGGCTCTTGAGCAACCTCGGGCACAATTTGAAGGTATTGAATTTTGCCGTTCTTATCAATGACAAACACGGCCCTAGCCAATAATCGAAGTTCTTTGATTAACAATCCATAAGCCATACCAAAAGAGGCGTCCCTATGATCCGATAGTGTCACGATGTTCTGCACGCCCGCAGCTCCGCACCACCTAGCCTGAGCAAACGGGAGATCCATGCTGATTGTCAAGATCGTCACGTCGCTACCTAATGCAGTAGCCTCCTGGTTGAATCGACGCGTGGACATGTCACAAACCGGCGTGTCCAGGGAAGGAACCGAAGATATGATTAGAGGTTTGCCCTTAAATGAGGATAGGCTTGCCGGTGAGAGGTCATTGGCTAGCGCGGTAAAATCAGGCGCCGCGTCTCCGACTCTGACTTCTTTTCCTATTAAAGTCAGAGGATTGCCTTTAAAAGTCACCAGTCCTTTTCGTTCAGTCATGTAAATTCCTTTCATTAATCCAGTATAGCTTTAAAAAAGTTCGTGGCCCAATTGACTAATAAGATTCCTTTGAAGACAGCATAGCTTCATCAATCTTCCCACTAAACAGGTGATAAGCCCAAGTTTGGTATACGATCACGATTGGGACCATAATCAGAACAACCCCAAGCATAATTTTCAGGGTAAGAGGACTCGAAGACGAATTAAAGGCAGTAAGACTAAGTGTCGAATCAATACTGGACGGATACATGTTTGGGAAAAGTCCTACGACCCCAAACAGGACTGCTGTTAATATGGTTAAGCTCGACGCTATCCATGCCTTCCAAAATGCATTCTGGAATATAAATAAACGTGTAGCAAGCAGGGCCAATACCGTAATTAGCGGGAGAATAAACAAGATTGGGTTACTAAGGTAGTTCTTATACAAGGGGGTTGCAAACCATGAATAACCAAGAAACACCACTGCAATAACCAACAGGAACATCCAGATTGAGGATGCGGCGGCCTTGGCCTTAATATGAAGGTTTCCATCGGATTTGATCGCCAACCAGATTGACCCATGAACTAGGAAAAGAGCTACAAACAAAACGCCTCCGAGGAGACCATAAGGGTTGAGCAACGTAAACAGATTTCCCTGAAATACGTAGTTCTTGTCAAATGGTATACCTTGGAAAATATTAGCGAATGCCACACCGAACAATAAAGCGGGGGTGAAACTGCCTATGAACAGGGAAGCGTCCCAAAATGACTTCCAGGATTGGCTCGCTATCTTGTTCCTAAACTCAAAGGACGCCGCTCGAATTATTAGAGCAAAGAGTATCATTAGCAATGGTGTATATAAGGTGCTGAACATGACAGCGTAAGTAGTTGGAAATGCCGCAAAAGTCACTCCTCCTGCGGTTATCAGCCAAACTTCATTACCATCCCAGAATGGCCCCATGGCGTTATAAATTACCCTCTTTTCTTTGTCGCTCCGGGCAACAAAAGGCAGCAAAATCCCGAGGCCAAAATCAAACCCGTCAAGCATAAAATAAATTCCCCAAATCAATCCCCATAACAGAAACCATATTGTTTCAAGCATCTTCAGTCTGCCTTTCTATTCAATCCAACCGGTTACAATTTGAAAATAGACAACTCGAATCAACGATCTCAATAGTTGTCAAATGGTTTCGGGGCCATGTTTCGCGTGTCGAGCCATCAACCAGATAGCTATGACGCCAAGCCCTGAATATAAAATAATGAATGCGACCAGCGACGTTGCAACTTGGGACCCAGCTATTGGAGAACTCGCGTCAGCGGTCTTAAGCACACCGTATACGATCCAGGGCTGGCGTCCAACTTCAGTGACAATCCATCCCAATAGGGTCGCAATATACGGCAAAGGAATTGAATAGAGCATAATCCTCAAGTATATGGGGCTAGACTCCAATCTATTCCTCTTGAACCACCCAATTATTGTAAGCAGGATAAAGAGAAACCCTAGGCCGACCATTATTCTAAAGGACGTAAAAACCGCGGTCACAGGGGGTCGATCAGCCGGAGGCCATGATTTGAGGCCCCTTATCTCCGCGTTCCATTCGCCTTTTGCTAGAAAACTCAGAAATTTTGGGATATTGAATAATTCGACAATGTTTCGTTCATGTTTTTCGTCAGGAATTAGGAGGAGGGAAAAATCAGCCCCCTTTTGAGTCTCCCACTGAGATTCTATTGCGGCGAGCTTTTCGGGCTGCAATCTGGCCACTTCTTTTCCATTTATGTCACCCATGAAAACTTCGCCAATAGAAAAGATCAGAGAGAACACAAGGGCAATTCTGAATGATTTGGTAAAAAGACTGATTTCATTTTTCTTTAGCAGATGATAGGCGCTGATTCCCATGACAAAAAAACCTGCAACTATATAACCGGCAAAGACTGTGTGCAGGTAGTTTGTTATTGCGTAAGGTTGAGTGATAACAGCCAAGAAATCAGTTAATTCTGCCCTTCCGCCTCGTATTTCGTAACCAACTGGGTGTTGCATCCAAGCGTTCGCAGTAATAATCCAATAGGCTGAAAGATTTGACGCGATGGCCACAAGCCACATGCATGCCGCATGTGTCCTGGGTTTCAACTTGTTCCAACCAAAAAACCATACGCCGATGAAAGTCGATTCCAAAAAGAACGCCATAGTAGCTTCAATGGCTAATATTGAGCCGAATATATCACCGACATATTTTGAATATCTCGCCCAGTTTGTTCCAAATTGGAATTCTAATGTTATACCGGTCACAACCCCGACGACAAAGTTAATCAAAAACATATGTCCCCAGAATTTAGTCATTTTCTTATATTCAGGGTTCCCGGTTCGAACATACCTGGTCTCCATTATGGCCACAAGGATAGACAGCCCTAAAGTCAACGGAACAAAGATAAAGTGAAACAGAGTTGCGACAGCAAACTGCAAACGGGATAGAAATACAGGGTCCACAGGAAACTCCTTTTGCCAACATCAGGAGATAATGGTCTTAGTTACTTCAAACCGATGAAGAGCTTGATTGTCATACTTCCTATGATATGTAGTAATCATTAATTTAACAGCGATAAAGCCTTAACGGCGAAATCCGAAACTCTGGATTTCCTTAATTCATCATTTGAGAAAGTTTGAAACTCGGCGTGATCATGCAATAGCTCACGCAAAAAACCACTCTCCTGTGTCGCTTTCAGGAGCCCTATGCTTAAGGCGCTTAGGCCCCTGATTGAGGCGTCATTCGAGCTGAGATATTTGTGAAGATGCATGGACGCTGGCTTCATAAGATCGGGTCGAACGGTAGCAAGTCTGGCCACACCCCAGATAAGACCTTTTTGCAACGGTTCGTATTCAAGGAAGTTCCCTTGTTCGTCGAGATACGAAATTAATATAGAGCTATATTCTTCTGCTATTGTATTGCTTTGGGCCATTATTTCGCTCATCGCCTCCGGAGCGCCCCAGCCTATTCCTCCGGACTCATCGTTCAGGCTCCACATGAGACGGCGCATAATGACGCGAGCCGCCTCTGTATCTTTTTCTACCATTAGAGATACAATGGCGCCTATTGCCGTCACGGCCCTCCATTTTACCAATTCGTCATGATCTAGTAACAAAGACAATAATGGATTGATAACTGTTCGGCACGGTAGTTGCTGAAGCTTCTCCAGGCTGGAACTAAAATTTGGGTCCCTGAGTAATCCCAGAACCTTTTTCTTCAGATCTCGTCCCGTCAGCGTCTCCACCATTATTGCCTTGTCCCATAGATCCTAATATCAACTCTTTACACCGGCACAGCGTCCTTTATTGCCGCACCCATTTCACGACCAAGATCGACACACTTCTTTAACCCTTCGTGGTTAGGCACAAACTGCAGATTTATACCGGCGCCGAAGAGCTTCATCTTCATATCTTCCAGAGATTTAACAATTTGTTTTACCGCTTCGCCACTCCAGCCATATGAACCAAAAGCCGCGCCGAACTTGTTAATTGGCCGCAAACCCTTCATGTAGCAAAGCATATCGGCCATTCTGGGAAGCATTCCATTGTTAAGCGTAGGAGATCCCAAAATGACTGCTTTCGAATCAATCATTTCGGTAATTACGTCACTTCTATGATCAACAGCCAAATTCATAAGCTTTATGCTTATACCTGATTCGATCAAACCATCAGCGATAGCCTTGGCCATCATCTCGGTGCTGTGCCACATAGTGTCATAGATGATTAAAGCTTTGCGTTTACACCCCTGTTTACTCCATTTGTCATAGGCTTCAACAATTTGCAGTGGGTTGTCGCGCCAGATTAAACCATGATCAGGTGCTATCATGTCTATTTTAATGTTCATCTTCTTGACTTCAGCAACGAGTTTTTGAACCAGCCCTGAATATGGAAGAAGGATGTTTGCGTAATATTTGACTGCGTGCGCCATGAGTTCAGAACTATCAACCTGATCGTTAAATCTTTCACTCGTGGCCCAATGCTGGCCGAACGCGTCACTTGATATTAGCAACGATTCTTCCTTAATGTACGAAAACATGCTGTCCGGCCAATGAAGCATTCGCGTTTCCAAGAACGTTATTGTCCTTTTTCCTATTGGGATTTCCTGACCTGACTCAACAACCTCATAAGGCCAATCTTCTCTGTGATAGTGGTCCAATAGCGCTTTCTTACCCCTAGATGAGCAAAATACTTTCTCCGGTTTGGTCGTTTCTATGATTTCCGGAATAGATCCCGAATGGTCCGGTTCAACATGGTTTACAACAAGGTAATCTATTTTGCTTGGTTCGATGACTTTGTAAATATTATGAAGCATATCACTTTTAAATGGCTTCTTTACAGCGTCAAAGAGTGTTACTTTTTCGTCAAGGACGAGATAGGAATTGTAAGTGGACCCCTTGTTAACCGAATAGCCATGGAAATCCCTGACATGCCAATCCACTGCGCCAACCCAATGCACTCCTTTTTTTATCTCAACAACTGTTCGCAATTTTTCCTCCAAAATCATTGACGTTTCCCGCTATCCAAAAAAGAAAAAATATCACGTCAATTTCAAAATGGCTCAACTCCAGATAGCGGGAAAATCCTAACTATTCGGGTGAAAACGAGTCCTTATCCGCTCCGCATACTGGACAAACCCAATCCGCAGGAAGATCGGCAAATGTCGTTCCCGGGTTTACACCATTGTCCGGATCTCCAGCAGCGGGATCATAAACATAGCCACATACCTGACAAACATATTTTCCCATTTTCTTGACTCCTTTTTTGTAAATTAAAGCCTAATGCTAGATCCCCTAGCTCGTTTCTAAATCTTCGAAAAACTGTGTGATGTTTTTCAACCCTATTTCCCGCTGATTTTCTTGCCGATTTCTCGACCATAATCCTGGGCCATCTGCATTCCACCTTGAATAACCGCTGATTTCAATCTCAGAGGTCCTCCAATCATGTCCATCTTAAGGATGTTTTGCATTGTATCGTAAATCCTGTCCGGCGCTTCGCCACTCCAGCCAAAAGCACCGAACGAACCACCCACTTTACCGTCGAGGTCCAACTTGGCCGCCAAAAATAAAAGCGTTTTCATCGCCTGCATCATTTCCCCGTGATAGGTTGCCGACCCGAATACGTAAGCATCGTACCCTTCCAGTTCCCCCTGTTTCGTCAATTGAGTTGCGGAGATCACTTTTGCCTCGACTCCAGTGAATCGTATTCCTTCAGCGATTAGGTCCGCTATGTTTTGAGTCTGACCGGATCTGGTGGCAAAAACTAGTAGAGCCTTAGACATTTTTTAGCTCCTTTTAAATCAAATTTAAAAATCGTGGCATCTCAGAAAAAGCTCTATGGTGTCTAGCAAGTTTCATTTGCTCACATGAAATCTTTCCCCAATTACAGCTTTCCTGCCTAACTCAAAAGCCTCTTTTAATACCTCGGATCGTTCCGAAACGGCAGTTTTGCTCTCTGCTGAACGTACGAACAACCCACCTTCATAACTCTTGTCCAAAGCGTCAAAAAAGTACTTGGCCACCATTTCTGAACCTTCGAATAAATTGGTTCCTTTAGTGGCGCCAACAGCGATTAAATACCCTCTTCCGGAATCGTATTGTCGTTTACGCTCTGGCGGTTTTTCAAGTATTCGCTTGTTCCATAGGGCTTGGCACCTGTCTATCAGCGCTTTTGCGCTGGACGTAATTCCATAAAAAAACATGGGAGTCGCTAAAATTATCACTTCTGATTCTATCAACTTAGAGTAGACGGAATCCATATCGTCTCTGACCACACATTTGCCTGTTTTGTCGCAACCTCCACATTCTCGGCATCCACTAATAGTCAAATCAAAAGAGCGAATGGCGTGTATTTCAGCGCCTAGTGATTCCGCCCCTTTAAGCGCTTCATTCAAAAGAAAATCGCTATTACCACCTTTCCGTGGACTGCCGTATATTCCTAAAAGTTTCATAGTGAACTCTATTCCCAAAGTTTCATAAAGTTGATCACTGTGTTGTAATATCTTAGAAGGTAATTATTTGATAACCTTCCTTAATATAATTGGCCAAACTAGGATGTCCCGACATTTCGTCTGCTATAGGCAGGCCTTCTGCCATCACTTCTTCCAAAACATTCATTTTTGATGAACAGGCCTTACAAACAGCGGATATAAGACCCTGCTCTTTTATTTGATTATAAAGACCATTGAATGGATTACTCACTTTAACCAGATCAGGAATCAGTTTCGTGGCTGAACCTTCTATAACTACTCTCACCTCAAACCCTTTGTTTTTCATGTCGAGCGCATTCAAAAGCACATGAACAAAACATATCTGTTCGCCATTGAACGCGACTAAAGCCACTCGAGCCATCCTATCTACTCCCATGATATCTCCCAATTATGATCCAATTTGGTCAGATGTTTCCGACGGCCTTATCCTTTCAATCTCGGATCTTGCCCTGTCATCCCACATTCCGGGATGTAACAGGTCACATTCACAAACTCACATTTGTCTTTGCACTCCGGACAGGTTTCTGGTGGAACAACACCCGGATCAGCCTCTAAAGTGTAGCCGCATTTTGTACATTTCCATGTTATTTCTTCCATTTTAAGAAAGCCTCCTTTTATGATTTTTGATAATCATCTTTTCTTGGAGCCGGCCAGAAAGTTTAACCTGTCCAGCATTTCCTGAATAGTTTTTCCCATGAACCACCGCCCCCGATCAAAAACACCATAGTCAGCTCCCAACATAGCTGAAGACAGGCGGGTGGAGTTGGCGTAAAAGAGCCATTCTTCTGTCCATTGCTTTTCAATGGCCTCGTCAAACGGGTTTGTTTTATCCGCAAGTTTTTGGTCCCATGCCTTCATCAGGATTTTGGTAGCAGAAAGAGTCATTGCGTCCGTTGTTTTTAGGGTATTCTCGAAGCGGCCCCAATGACCTTGAACCCAGTCAGGGGTATGACACGACAAACAAACCCTTTGTAACGTTTCTTTCCTGGTTTTCTGTTCTTCAGGACTTATGAGGTACTCGGATGCCGGGACCCCTGAATAAGTAGTGGGCAGGGGTAATCCATCGGCATTTCGAATTATTGACGTGTCCGGAGATTTTGGATGAGCATGAGCGTAAATCAATCCAAAGGTTCTCCATGGAAGTCGATCATTCATCTGATGGGTCCTTTTGGCAATTACCGATCGTTCCTGATTTACCAAGAGACTGACATGGCAAGTTGCGCACGTCGGGGCGTTAAAATCTTTTCCCACTGTCCACGGAACCGGCTTAAAGTCCCATTCTTTGTTGAGTGATGAAAACATAACCCCGTGCTTGCTTACCGAATAAATCTTGTATGCCGGCACGTCGGGGCCTTTGTGACACTGTGAACAAGTATAGGGTTTTCTCGCCATCTCAATTGAAAATTGATGACGCGTGTGACAAGCAGAACATGACCCTCGGCTCCCGTCAGGATTTAAACGCCCAACTCCGTCATTCGGCCAACCTGACAATTCAACGAATTCCAAATCACCATAGTCAGTCGAACGCACCTTCTTACCAGTTACTTTAAGTTCCGTGCCATGACAGGAGTAACAGGATTCTGAATTCGTCTTATCATCAGGTTCCTTAATTGTCGTACCCTTTTTACTAAGCTCCTGGGTACCATTTATTGTCTTCATGAGCATCCCGAACACGGGGTTCTGGGAAAGGTTTGTGTGGGCGAAAGCCATAATATTTTTCTGAAACTGCGATTCTTCAACAGGATGACAAATCGCGCAGTCTTTTGGTGTGACCGTCAAATGGACCTTTTGATCGTTGTGATCCATTGTGTCAGTATGGGCTGCAGAGTTAACCAGGTGACATTCAGCGCAACCTACAACCACATTTTTGAGTTGGTCCGGCAAAGTGTTTGCCGATATTCGTCGTTCGAGTTCCGGACGTTCGAGAGCTTTTGTGGGGGTTATTTTAGAATGCGCGCTACGCCTCCAATCAGCCACAATCGACGGTGTAACTGAACTGTGGCAAGCAATACAATCTTGTGTCAAATCGCTGATAGGTTGTTCTTCTGCCAGGCATAGGGACCACCCCAAAAAGACCCAAGATAAAACCAACAAAAAAACGAATCGTGACGAAAAATCTTCGCTCAATTTAGCCATCATTCCACACCACCTAAAAACAAAGTCATCGAACAACAAGCGAACTTTTTAAACGGTTGACATTGGGTATAACCGTTTTTGGATCTATTATATGAGATTTTAAGAATCCGCTCTCGAGTTAGGCTCGGCTTATTCGGGACCTGATTCAGCTTCTACAATTTTTTAAGTTCCTTAATAAGGTTTTCCAGCTTTGGCATGGAGTTTATGTCATGGACATCTACGTAACGGATAACACCTTTTTTGTCGATTACAAACAATGCTCGTTCCGACACTCCATTTGACCTTAAAATACCATATTTTTT
Source organism: Syntrophaceae bacterium (assembly GCA_014874425.1). GTDB lineage: Bacteria > Desulfobacterota > Desulfomonilia > Desulfomonilales > Desulfomonilaceae > CAJBEZ01. The sequence goes on from JACWAG010000141.1 coordinate 16,351, forward strand.
CGCCACCGCCCCGTGGGGCCAAAAATCAGAAGCCACTGGGAACCACAAATCGCCCATTTCTTTTGTCCATGCATGCAAAGTTGGGATGTTGTCTACAGAAATCCCGATCAATTGAGTGTCATACTTGTCGAATAGGTCTTTAGCAATGTTGTAACCGGGCCACTGTTGAGAGCATACAGGAGTCCAGGCAGCGGGCACAAATGACAAAACAACATTTTTCTTGTTGAGGTATTGGCTTAGCGTAATAGGGTGACCGGACAATGATGGTAACGAGAAGTCAGGGGCGATGTCCCCAGCCTTCAGCTTGGTAGAGCTGTCTATTGCTTTCAGCTTCCCAGGATCGTAGATCGACGAATCAGCAGGGACCGAGGCGCCCCAGGACAATGACAAGGCCAGAAGTTGCCACAAACTTATAAAAGACATGATCACAACAACACTCTGTATCTTACGCATGGTTATCAACCTCTAGGTGAATTCGATGCTGTCACAAACTCTTTTAAAAATTCTCCGGCATTCTTTATCGCTCCAACCTTGGTAAAAACTATTTTAAACTTCCCATCCGCCATCAATTTTCCGACCAAAAAAGTAGGCGTACGAATGTTATTAGTCAGGGCCCTCTGTATGAGAATATTGTCATCCGCTATAAGCGGGAACGAAACATTAAATTTGTTTTTAAAAACACTTACTTCGTAAGGAGTGTTACCTACTCCGATTCCTACAACCTTAATATTGTCCCGAAGCGACGGAACCTTAAGTATCAGATCATGTAATTCATTGACCACCGGTGCGTCACGCTGACATATGGGGCAGTACATACTAAAGATCTCAATGATAATAAATTTTGCCCTTATCTGGGTCAGCTTGAAAATCGGCCCATCATGAAGTCCCAAATATTTTTTATCGGCTAAGTTTTCTGGAGCGTCAAATTTGAGATTCGTCAAGACATTCGAATTCACGGCCAATTCTTGAGAAGTGACCAGTTCAGGCGCCAGTAACACCAACCCAATAAAAAAGACCATTAAAACATGAGCTTTGTTCATATTCGCCCCAATCAGTGATTCATAAGACTCAAGAAACAGCTTAACCACCCATTGGTTTAAACATCTTTTTACCTGCGCCACATATAGGACATTTCCAATCGTCGGGCAGATCTTCAAAAGCAACCCCTTTAGGAATCTTACCCTTCCGGTCCCCCTTCTCGGGATTGTACATGTAACCGCAATTTGTCGTCTGACATTGATAAATTTTCATACCACCTTCCACAACCACCTCCGAGGAGTTACGCCGGATTGATTCCATGTTTCACAATTCTTTTGGAGGTAATTCAAACCGGCGCTAAAGACTCCTTAGCTATAATGAAGCGCTGATGCCATTTTGTTATTTGTGATAGCAAGATATTTCTAGTCAACACAATTGATCGAAAATCTTAAGCTTTCCAAAGACCGTGCAAATTGCAATACTCACGGGCCGTGAATTCGCCTGAGACAGGGAAAAAGGCTTCCGGGGCTTCTCCCGGCTTGAGGAATTGCCTGTAGGCCTTCCCATCACCAGTCACGATTTCAATCCATTCAATGTGGTGCTTCTCTTCCATTGGATGGGCGACGCTGCCGACTTTAACTTTCAAGCCGCCATCAGTAGTCTCTTTGACCGGAACATGTTTTTCCTTTGCAGCATCTACGGTATTCGCTACAAAGAGCTTCATTGGCTGACCACAACAAACTAGTTCCCCTTGACCGGTGTGAATCATCTCAACGATGTTCCCACATACCTCGCATTTCCAAATTTGCAGTAATTCTGTCATTTTTTAAACACCTCCAAATGTTTTTGATCTCGACTCGTTTCAATTTGAAAAACCTGACTGATTAGTAAACGCCCAATATACTAGAACCTAACGGGCGAATCACCAGTTTTCCGCAAGAATCTCAAAGTAAGCCTTGGGGTGAGCGCAAGCAGGACAGGAATCCGGCGCCGCTGTCCCTTCATGTAGATAGCCACAGTTGATACACCTCCACACCACAGGCTTATCCCTTTTGAAAACCGTGCCTGATTCAACGTTTTTGAGAAGGTCCAGATAACGTTTTTCATGTTGCTTTTCCGCAACGCAAACAGCTTCCCAAATTCGCGCCACAACTTCAAGACCCTCAGATCTCGCAACCTTAGCAAATCCAGGATACATTTCTGTCCATTCAAAATGCTCACCCGCTGCGGCAGCTTTCAGGTTATCGGCTGTTCCAGCCACGATTCCCGCAGGAAAAGCCGCCTGAACGAGGGTCTCACCACCCTCTAACTGTTTGAAGAAACGTTTTGCGTGCTCTTTTTCCTGGTTACCTGTTTCGTCAAAAATCTGCGCGATTTGAATCAGACCTTCTTTACGAGCCTGAGAAGAAAAATACGTGTATCTATTTCGCGCCTGAGATTCTCCAGCAAACGAAGTTATCAGGTTTCTTTCTGTTTCCGATCCTTTTAGTGAAACCATTTAATCTTTCCTCCCAATGGTGTTTCTCTTAATTTCCAAAATCTCGACTTTTCCCTTTCTTGATCTTTGAGCGCTGCATTCTGGACACAAACCCCCAAATTCCAACTTATGCCACAAGACCTCGTAATCACTCACAATAGTAGCAGTGCCATCAATTGATTTCATTGCAGGAAGTTTCAAGTCATCAACTCTTCCACATCTAATACATCTTATGTGGTAGTGGTTTTCGATGGTTCCGTCGAAACGTTTTTGCTTCCCGGCCATTTCAAGCTTTTGAATCAACCCTGATTCGGACAGCAACTCCAGATTTCGATAAACAGTCCCCAAACTGATTCTCGGCAAACGCATACGCACTATTTCATAGATTTCGTTTGCCGTTGGATGGGAAGTCAGTTTCCCTAGTTCTTCGAGTATGACCCGTCTTTGTGAAGTCTCTCTGAGGTATCCAGACATTTTGATCGTACCCTATACGTAATGGTAACTATTACTAGTTAATGCCTTAACCACATACTTGTCAAGAGATAACTGGTCAAAAAACTGGCAAATTATAATTAAGCACTAGTCTTGATGTGTCAACACGAACATGGGCAGCCGAAATTGAAACGGCATGCTACTTAATCAATACGTCTTAAATAAAGATATGAACTGGAAGTTGGTTGAGTCAAATAGACCCTGGTCAGTTATTTTGATTTCAGGAATGGGGGTTAAAGCCATAAACGAGAGTGTGGCAAAAGGAGCGTCGAGGGAGCATCCCAAATTTCTAGTAGCGGTTTCGCAATCAGTGAGCCTTGTTTTAACTTCACCAATTGGTAGATTAGACATCAAACCACCAATTTCTAAAGGCAATGATGCGCATACCTCTCCATCAACCACTACGGCTAAACCTCCCTCCATTTCGGATATGGTTTTAGCGGCGACAAGCATGTCGGAATCGTTTGCGCCGACTACAACAATGTTGTGCGAGTCGTGGGCAACGGATGACGCTATTGCTCCCTTTTTAAGTCCAAATCCTTTGATAAGGCCTACAGCGTAGGCCCCTGAGCCGTGATGTCGCTCTATTACCGCAATTTTCAGCAGGTCTCTCTCAACATCTGAACTGACCATTCCATCGGCGCTGGGTGTTTTTTCGACGGACCGTTTGGTCATGATTTGCCCCGGAACTACCTGAATCACATTTACAGCGGGACCTTCAGCAACCACTTTGAAGTCGGCCACGCGATCCCATGCTACATTGCAACTCGGCGGAAGTTTCGAAACACCTGAATTGGAATACTCCCCAATGAACTGTCCTTTTTCAGAAACCTTCTGACCTGCGCAGTACACGGATTTGATTTTAAATTTTTCCAAGTCTTCCAGTATGACAAGGTCGGCTTTATATCCTGGTAAAATGGCCCCGACATTCTTGAGACCAAAATAAGTGGCTGGATTAATTGTTACCATCTGTATCGCCCTTACTGGATCTACCCCCTTACCTCGCACACGTTGCAACAGATAATTGAGATGGCCTTTGCTCAAGATGTCGTCCGGATGCAGGTCATCAGCCACCAGCATGATATTTCGAGAGTTATGAGAGTTGACAAGGGGCAACAACGAATCCAGATTTTTTGCCGCCGACCCTTCCCTGATCATAATTCTCATGCCTATATCCAGTTTCTCTCTAGCTTCTTCCACACTACAGCATTCGTGGTCGGACCCGATACCCGCTATTCTATACGCGGTGAGGTCTTTCCCTGAGAGGCCGGGGGCATGCCCGTCGATTATTCTATCCCTGAAAACAATGATCTTCTTGAGAATATCCTGATCCATTAGAATCACGCCAGGGAAATTCATCATTTCAGCCAAGCCTAGGATTCGCTCATGTTCCCGGAATTTAACCATATCATCCGGTCCTAACGTGGCGCCCGATGTTTCAAAAGGTGTAGCAGGGACACACGAGGGGAACATCACAAAAACGCGCAGAGGAAGTCCCTCACTTGAATCGAGAATATATTTTATCCCCACCAGACCATGAACATTTGCTATTTCGTGTGGATCGGTCACCACAGCGGTAGTACCCAGAGGAACAACGTTGCGAGCCAGTTCAGCAATGGTAAGCATACTGGATTCCAGGTGAATGTGACCGTCAATAAAACCCGGAGCTACAAAAGCGCCATGCAAATCAACTGCGTGTTTAGTTTCATATTCTCCAAATCCTATTATTATATCCTTGTGTACAGCGATAGACGCGTTATGTATTCTCCCCGAAAAAACATTGACGACATTTGCGTTTTTCAGCAACAAGTCAACTGGTTCATTTCCGAGAGCTAGCATGATTTTTTCTTTTATATCCATTTAACTACTCCATATTTCAGAAATCACCTGCAATGAGTCCGTATTCGCCAATTTAGTCGCTTAAACAAGGGCTCCGTCCAAAGCTCTACGACAGTCGCAGTCTTCAAAATTTATCGAAGGGGCCGCTGTCAAAAATATCTTTTTGACATTATTGACGTTCTTTTTCATGGTGGAGGCTATCATTTCCCAGGTAACAGCTTCATCAGAGTGGCGCCAGCAGTCATAATCAGTGCTCATTGCCACGACTGCGTAACAGATCCCGGCTTCACGGGCTAGAGTCGCCTCCGGCGATGTCGACATATTGACTATGTCGGCGCCCAAGGCGCGAAACATTTTACTTTCAGCCCTTGTAGAGAACCTAGGCCCTTCAATCGTTACGACAACTCCATCGGCATGAAATTTTATCGTTTGAGCGTTAGCCGCCTCTATCAATACCTTCCGCACATGCTCGCAGAATGGGTCTGCCATAGATATGTGGGCCACTTGGTCTCCTTCGTGAAAAGTTGACTTCCTGTTCCTGGTCCAATCAATGAATTGGTCCGGGAAAACCAGGTGTCCGGGTTCTATTTCCTCCCGTAAGGAACCGCAAGCGGTCGTAGCTATGACATGGGTAACTCCAAGTTCTTTCATGGCCCAGATATTCGCCCTATAGTTTACTTGGGAAGGAGCTATTCTGTGGCCCTTACCATGACGATTCAGCGACACAACCTCAGTTGAGCCCAGCAAGCCTATCACAGGGTCAGCAGAAAGATGTCCAAAAGGTGTGCCCATTTTAATTGCTTTGGTGGACAACAGAAAATCCGGCTCATCGAATCCTGATCCCCCAATGATCCCGATTTTGATCAAAGTCATCTCCTTTATTTAGTGAGATTGGATACGAGAATGTATTCGCTTGAGAAACTTGTTCTGTTTTCTGAAAAGATTACAATTCTTCGGCACTTATAGATTGACATTACAATATGTTATGCAATAGATTTTGAATTGTAAATGATTTTCAGAAACTATCGATTTATTCTGGAGGTATCAGCAAACTGTACTCCGGCAAGCTGAAAAGAATAGCCTTATTATTTGTTTTAATGGGAGTTTTTTGCCATTGGTCATCAATTGTCAATGCTGAAAACGAACCCACAGGCGCGTGTTCTTTCCTCGGCGTAAAAAAAACAGATAGGGTAGGCAAGACTAAACCTGAGCCGGACGGTATTCCTGACGCTGTATTTTCTCTTACGTTTTCAACACCTCTCGCGGACAAAAGAATTGAAGAAATCGAAATCATGGCCTCGAATCCTTCGAAATCGTGGACCTCGCACCTTGAAGGTCACAACTCGGATTATCTCGGAATTGCCCTGGCAAAGAATCCATCAGACATTTTAAACCGTAAAGAGGGGGAGCTTAAATCTCGTTCTCTAACTGACCAGAATTTACTTCTTTTTGTGACTGACGATGGTCAGTTTTCTAAACAGGATAGAAAATATCAAGTTCGGGTAATGTTTACGGATGGTACGGTCTTTAACAAGCAAGCCCAGGTGGAGTCAGGCGTCAGTCCAACGGCAGAGACACCAGGACAGGCGGTTTATCCTGTTAGGATGTCCGCGTACTCGAAAGGAATTTCAAATTACGACGCGGTTGGATTCGGCAAAAAAATTGAGGGAGACAACAAGCCTGACGGCCTTTTCGAACTCAAACTGGAAACCAAGGATAGAGAGATAAGCGCAATAGAAATCAGAAACATAGATGGTGAAAAGGCCGTATGGGACACGGTTCCAACTAGCCACAATCCTCCTATAGGCGTTGCGTTGAAAAATGAGCCGACGCGATTGATCAATGAGCCGGACGGATCATTGAAGCTTCGAGTTAAAGACAAGGTTGATCTAAATCTGTATGTCGCCGATAACGGAGCTATAGAAGGAGGCAAAACAGATTTTAGGGTTAACGTGGCGTTTTCAGATGGGCAAATATATTGGACAAAAGCAGACAAATCTCCTCTAACCGACAAAGAGTCTTCCGAGGAAACCGCCACCAACGAAGGAGGAGGAACTAAGGTCAATTTCCTGGGCGAGTGGCTTGGTTTCTTTCCAACTGACGCTGTGGGGCCATATCCTGAAATAAAACCGGATGGCAAGCCTGACTCGGTGTTTGGTTTAGATATAGATGTTAACCCGAAGAATACAATTACTGGGATTGAAATCAACAGCGTGACTGGAGTTGTAAGAAAATGGGGCACCTTCGGGACCGCTGACGGAGCGTGGGGTCTGGCGGTCGCTTATCAGAGGGCGCCCACCGCCCTCCTAAATAAACCTGACGGTTCGATATCTATCCCAATTGAAGGAAGGACACAGTTTTATCTTTACGCCTACGATCCTGGAGATCTGGCCCGGACGAACCAAAACTTGAGGATTATTATCCGCCTCGCAGATGGTTCATATTATCAACAGATGGTAAAGAAGGGACTTGCGACAACTTCTACCGTCGCTCCGGAAGTTGAAACGGGTCCAAAGGCCAAAGGCCTCATTACGTGTGAGTTTAGAGGCTTTCTTGCTGATCTGGTAAACACGAGCACCCGACCGGGTAAAGATGGGTACCTGGATGGAACTTTCATAATGAAGCTCCAGGTTGAAGACAAAAAACTGCAGCGGGTTGATCTGTTGGGGCCAGATGGAGTGGTCAGATGGTCTAGTGAGCCTAAAGCGCCTGAAATGTTTTTAGGAGTGGCCCTATATCCGAAAATCTATCAGTTGATTAATGCGAAGGGGGGGCCGTTAAATACTCTTGTTACGGGCCGAAGAACCATTTATCTGTATGCCGCGGACAACGGCCTGCTATCTGATCCAAAGTCCAAACTTACTGTAAATGCCATATTTAGCGACAAAACGTCATTATCCACCGAAGTCGTCAAGTAAATTGCAGCTATAAACTCGCCTCCGGATAATTCACAGCCACCTTGACATGCATATGACCGTTGGCTATTGTCGATGTTGTCTCATTTGGAGTTCAACAGGTAGCTCCTTATGACGCGTTTTTATAAAAATTCCCTTTTCAGCGCGAAGTCAAAAGAGCTAAGATCTCTAGAATCGCTGTAGCTCTATTGGAGGTCACCGTGATTGTAGCCAAACCGAAACCATTTGAGGAATTAGTTGAAATGTTACGGAATTTTTCTCGGGTTTTGGTTGCTGGCTGCGGAACTTGCGTTGCGGTTTGCCTTGCCGGCGGAGAGAAGGAGGCTGGAATTATAGCGACACAGCTTGAATTGGTATTTCGCGATCGTGATTTCAAGTCGTTCGCGGCTACTGTTGAACGCCAATGTGATCGGGAATTCCTGGCTTTATTTCGAGACCATATAGAACAGGCGGACGCTGTGCTGTCGCTCGCTTGTGGCGCAGGGATCCAGTTCCTCGCTGAAATGTATCCTGATAAACCAATTTTCCCAGGTGTAGACACAAGTTTTATCGGTGTCAACGAAGGAGCTGGAATCTGGAGCGAACGCTGCAGAGCATGCAATCAATGCTACTTGGGTCTCACGGGAGGCATCTGTCCCGTAACGATGTGTGCTAAAGGCCTCCTTAACGGACCATGTGGAGGCCCATCTAACGGTAAATGTGAAACAAATCCTGAACGGGACTGCGCATGGGTCAAGATTGTGGAACGCCTGAAAAGCCAATCCCGTCTCGACATCCTGGCTAACATAACCCCCCCTCGCAACTATGGTCTTAGCGAAAAACCCGCCAAATTGGTACGGGAGGATTATCAAAAAAGATTCTGAGCTGCGTCTCTTTGGGGTACGAGAGGAAGATCATGAAACTTGAAGAAGTGGTTCGTAATCGTAAGAGTGTCAGGGCTTTCAGCCCCAACTCGGTTCCAAGAGAAACTATTTCCAGGGTAGTCGAATTGGCGCGCTGGGCACCATCATGGGGGAATACGCAACCGTGGGAAATAGTCGTCGCCGACGGCCCTAAAGCAAAAGAACTCGCCGACGCGTTTGAAGCAGAAGGCAAAAAAGGGGCTACTCCTCGACCAAGTATTTCCATGCCGGTGAATTTTTCCGGTGTCTATAAAGATCGCTATATGAATCTTGGTAAAAACCTTCTGGCCTTTATGGGCATCACTCGTGAAGATAAGGAAGCCAGAATGAGTCATTATCTTAATATGTACAGGTTCTTTGGCGCCCCTGCCGTAGTATATCTGGTTATAGACGGTGATCTCAATGAGCCTTATTCGTGTCTCGATATTGGATCAATTGGAACGACTATTTGTTACGCCGCCATGGTTCACGGTTTGGGCACAATATACCTTGCAGCTTCAATGCATTTTCCGGATATTGTCAAGCGAGTTTTAGACATTCCCGAAACAAAAAAGATAGTAATTGGTATTGCTATTGGTTATCCAGAAGCGGACAAGCTAGCAGCGGTTTTCCGAAGCGATAGGGCTCCATTAGATGAAATTCTACGTTTTGCTTGAGACCTAAAATCGTTATAGGGGAATCTTTGGTGGCTGAGCTTTTGAATTGACGAACTACGGCTAAAAGATTAGAAATGTTTATTAGGTAGTTCTTTTTCAGGTATTGGTATAGAGCAAACCGATTTCATTTAAGAAAATGATTCCATGGGAAAACTGGTAGCCGATTGGTAGCGCCTTTTGGAATCCAGGAGTTCATATAGCGCCATGAAGCGGCGTGATTTTATAAAATTTTTAGGAATAGCCGGCGCAATCTCTTTTCTTCCGTTCGGAACGTCAAAAGCGTTTTCGGAAAAGAAACCAAACGCTCCCTTGCCCTACTTCGAGGCTGAGAAATCCACTGTCAGTGCCCCTTTTTCTTTATGTTTCGATTCGACCGGTGACCTGCTTGTAACTGATCCCTCCTTATATCGTGTTTTTAGACTGAACACCTCTTTGAAGGTCCTTGATTCATTTGGAATACCGGGTTCGGCTCCCGGCTCCTTTAATTATCCTAAGGGAATTATTTCAGATCCTAACGATTTTGTTTACGTAGTTGATTCAAATAACTGCCGCGTTCAGATTTTTGATCCGGCGGGTAAACTTTTTAAAATTGTCGGCGCTATTGGATCCATAGGCGGATTGTTTGCTACACCTCAAGGAGTGTGTATAGATCCCAAAAACAGAATGCTTGTAGCGGACACAAGAAACCATCGGATTCAAGTTTTTGATTCATTTAGGCTGGTTTCAGTTATAGGCGAATTGGGTGACAAAGATAATCAGTTTAGATTGCCTACGGCGTGTCAAACAAACCCTGATGGGGAAATATTGGTACTAGATAGTAAACATGGGTTAGTTAAAATCTTCGACAAGGACGGAAATTTCAAGAGAAGTTTCGGTGGTGACGGAAGAGCGCCAGGTTTACTTAACGCTCCCCAGGGGATGATTTTGGATACTTCCGGCTCGGTTATTGTCGCCGACACGGGTAATCAGAGAGTACAGAAATTTGATTATAGCGGGAAACTGGTCAAAGTTTGGGATGTTGAATCCGGCTCACCTCTTTTCCAAACACCTACGTCGGTGGCGCAAAAAGATGGGGTTATTTTTGTGGCGGATTCAGGTAAAGGCCATATAATTAGGCTTTTGGGAAATTGATAACTATAACTTTTGGGAAATTTAATAAATGAACGTTGAACACGTAACTCTTCTTTTTCTTATCGCTGTGTTTATCCTAGCTGAAATATACAGAGCACGACGATCTATTAGGGGAGTTATAGTATCAGTTGAAGATTCAGGACCACAAAATTTCCTTGGAGAAATCAGGACTGCTGTGGTCAAATTGAGATCTGGTGAAGAAGTAACGGCTAAGCTAACTCATTGCGCCGCCTGCATAGCCAAAATGCAATTGGGTTCGGAAGTAAAAGTTTTCAATTCGTCAGATGGTTACACAATTGACCCCGTATGGTTTCGATCGAAAAATCAATGCGGTTTCTCTGAAAATATTCACGCGCGCCACTAACTGTTTTCATCGGATGTGAATTTGGCGCAATTGATTTAGACTAATGTAGCGGAGTTTTTCTTGGAGTTCTTGGGATATATAACTTTAGCGATTTTCCTTGGATTAATGCTGCTGACTCTGTTCGGCTATATTAGAACTCCAGTCCAGACGGTTCTCGTGTTATCCACGATTCTATGTTTGGTTGTAGGCGGATTGTTCCGTTTTAGCGCCTATGGATGGAATTCCGTGGCGTTGATGCCCAACGAGTTCCTAGGTGGCATCATTTTACATCCGATAACAGCCTTACTTACTGGTTTGTTCCTTGCTGGAGGCTTAAAGGCCTCAGGCGGATTCGAGGCCCTTAAAGCCATTCTTGGTTATTTAAGGCGCAGCCCGATCGGTCTAGTCGGCACGCTCGTCATACTCATAAACTTACCGGTAATATCTTCATTGCCATGCGGCAGAATATTAGCGGCCGCTTTGTTGCCATTGTTGTTTACTTTTGGTTTCGAAGGCGGTCTCGGAATTCTTACCAAATCTCAGCTAATTGTCTTGATAGGGGCTTTTACCAGGAATTCAATGGGATCCTGTGGTCCTTCACCTATCGGAGGCGTAGGTCAGATTGCGGAAGGGTTCCTTGGGAGTTTTTTCCCAACGGCGTCTGATGGTATTTTAAGGGCCCCTCAGGCATTCGCTTTAATGCTGGGAACAGCGGTAGTCGCTCTGTTTCTCAAGTTCATTAGCCAGAAGCTCTATCCTAATGATGTTGCGCTTAGAGAAGCGCCTGCTGGTTTTGCGACGCAAAGTGGTGGGGCAGAGGTCCTGATAAAAGCTCCTATTCAAGGTTTTATCGCACTTGCAATATTTGTCATTTCTCTGTTGATCGCGATATTCCAGCCATTGGGCAAAATGCCAGTGCAATCAGTCTTGGTGGCTGGCGCTTTACTCATGATAGTGGTGTGTCGAATTCGCTTAAATGACTTGCTCGAGGGAATAATCCTTTTACCGGTAACGGCCATGGCCGCAGGTTTCTTGGCTGCGGGAGCGCTAGCCGCAACTGGTGGATTTGTGGCGTTGGCGTCTATATTGAATAGCCTGGTTTCGATTAAAGCGCTTGGCGTAGCCGGCATGTTAGCGATCTTTGTTCAGTTTCAGACTATTCTTCCTCTTTCGTGCGCGCGAATATTGACAGCGGCTTTGGTGCCCACACTTTACTTGTTCGGCCCAGCTCAATTTAATTTTCTAAGTTGGTCTCAACTGGCTATCGTCATGGCGGCGTACATAATTAACGCGACGACTTCTTGCGGCCCTTCTCCTCTTGGTGGAGGTGGAATGATGGGAGAAGGCACAATGCGGGCTGAAACCGGTTTTATTAAAGGGGCTTACACATTCGCTTCAATGGCCGTTATGGCCCCTATGGCCGCTATTTTCATGAAATTCTTGAATTTGTCAGTATTCCAACCCTCAGACCCCGGGTTTGCACGAAACATTTACATGATAGGGGCATTTGCTCTGGTAATAGCCGGGGTCAATGTGACTTTCATATTTTTAGGATCTAAAGTTTTCAATCCCAACATTTCACGCAATTTTGTCGTTCAACTCTTGGGTTTCTTGTTTAGTGGCGGATTTGGAGGCGGCATTCTGGCGTTTGCCCTATTTGAAATGGACGCCACAAAAATTTGTCAGGGTGTTTTGGGAGGGGTAATTGCTGCCGCCTTGATAGGGCTTATGGTCCCGAAGACGTTGTCCAAAAGACTTACCGCCACACTTTCTGGACCGACACTATGATCGAGTATATTTTTTTATGGAATATTTATAGGCATATGGTTCCCGTAGAGATGTGGATATCGTCTGAGAGCAGGGTATTTTAAGTGTTGCTGTGGATCATATTTGCTTTTGTAGGAATTTTATCCGGGTTAATCATAGCCTGGGCTTTAGAAATGACCTCACCTAAAGAACTTTTTCAGGGCGCTTTAGGCGGCCTTATTGCTGGTTTACTAATGTCGGCCATGCTGCCGCATTAATTTGATTGCTCGTTAGAAATAGGAATTTGGATGTCGGATACGGAAAGGCTTCCTAAAATAGGCGAAAAGCGGTCGGATTCTAACCAGCCGTTAACACTTCCGGGTATTCATCGCTACCAGTTTTTCAGCAATCTGAAAGACCGAGGTTGGACTCTCAATCTGGATAGAGTTGCATTGTTTGGTGTTGTTTCAGCTCTACTGGCCACAATAATAAAGCCTTTACTTCGAGGAAATCCGGCTACGATTTATTGTTATGAATGTCGAGCGTGCTATGCCACGCAGGACAGATGTCCGGTTGGAATATCATTGCAAGCTGAACTCGTGGTAGCTGGTCGAGTTCTGGATTATGATCGATTTATCCGAAATGGTGGATTAAAGTGTATCCGGTGTGGTAATTGCCAGAGTTACTGCGTCCAATATCTACCACTTCCCAAGATGTTCGAGGTTATGCAACAAGAAACGAGACGCGCCATAGTGGCTGGAATTGTTCCGCGCGAATCTTTAACACGAGGTCTTGAAAAGGGTTTAGTGGGTAAGGAATTTATTGATGACGTTGTCAGAGCTATTGCATAACCCGATAAACTTTTTCTGGAACGCGTTGAGGACGAGAGGCGTCCGGCTAGTCGTGTATGCGATCATCGTGGCGGCTATATTCCCATCAAGTCGTTTTATTCTATTGGTGGCAGTTATTTTGGCCTTGGGCTCCATTTGGTGGAGAGAATATCGTTTTAATCGAAACTCCAAGGTTATCTATCTTTTGGCTTTTATAGCCTTTTTGCTGATCGGGTATGTTGTGACATTTGTTAACGTAAAAAATGTAGATGAGCTTCGATTCGGCATGAGCCCATGGGGTGATGGAATTTATCAGGTCACAGATGGCACGTACATTGGTGAAGGGCAAGGTTATCGCGGCCCTATCAAGGTGGAAGTGCAAGTCAAGGACCATCGGATTATAGGTATCAAAACCTTGGATTACCCCGACTTGATTTCCGTGCTGGACAATCAGATAAAAATATTCAAGCAGCAACTATTAGCCCGGGGACGTTTGTTCGCTCCAGGGCAACCCGAGATGCTTCGAGGAGCCACTGAGACACTTACCGGATACGTCAACGCTATCCAGGATGCTTTATCAAAGGGGATTCCGGCTTTTCCTCATTATGATTGGTTCTCAAGAACCTTTCTTAGCCTTTTCATTGGCCAAGCCCCTAATCGCGTTACATTGAATGCGCTTGCAATCTTATTCGCCGTTTTCATGGTTTTTGAATATGCTTTTCAATCTATGCTGATTCCTGGGACAGGGCGTTCTATAAACTGTTACAATTGCGCCTCGTGTGTGGGGGTTTGTCCCGTTAAGGAAGTAGAAGGCGTTCAAATACCTATGGGGCTAGTGCTCTTGACCCGGCTAGGCAATTATGAACGCGTTATGGAGCTATCTAAATATTGTGTTGGATGCGGTCGTTGCGCCGCTAAATGTCCAATTGGAAACTCCGGACCATTGGTTATTTCAGCGGCGTTTCAGGCAGTCAGGGAAAAGAGACGCTCAACGTCGACTCAAAACAAGAGAGATACCGCGTGATGCGTGGTGGTTATGTATATTTATTAATTGGTTTTTTTGTCGTGGTTTTTGCTTCCGCATCGGGCGAGGTGTCCATTAGAAGCTTTTCATGTAAAGCCTGTCACCAGCGTCAGGCGGATTACGTTCGATGGATGACCGATCAGTTGAAAATTCAAAATAAAGGTTTTTCGCATGAGTTGATAGCCTGCGCAGACTGCCACATCGAAGGGAGTCCTCAAAATTCCATTTTGTC
>JACWAG010000016.1 GCA_014874425.1 Syntrophaceae bacterium
GAAACTATAGACCACAATTACTCAAAATCATTGATTTTATAGAGTCAAACGAGGCCACATTAAAAACAATTGAAGGGCGACTAAAAACCCTCTTATCGATGGCCGAAAATGATTCTAGACAATCCTCATCTATGGTTGACGACCTCCTTGAAGATATGAAGAGTGTTCTGATGCTGCCGTCTTCAACTCTTCTGAAAATGTTCCCCCGACTTGTGAGGGACCTCTCCGGGGATCAGAAAAAAAAGATCAAACTCACTATTGATGGTGGGGACATAGAAATTGACAGGAGAATTCTTGAAGAAATGAAGGACCCTTTGATCCATCTGGTCAGAAATGCTATTGACCACGGTTTGGAGGGACCCGACGTTAGAATTCGTAAAGGTAAGAACGAAGAGGGATCACTGTCTATATCAATTTCTCAACTTGGAGCAAAAAAGGCTGAGATAGTCGTCACCGATAATGGTTCAGGAATAGACCCCGAAAAAGTTAAGCTCGCGGCTCTCAGGAGGAACATCATCACTGAGCAGGAGTTGCGTAACCTCAGTAATGAGGAAGCGATCTACCTGATATTCAAATCTGAAGTTTCCACAAGCCCTATAATAACAGATTTGTCAGGCAGAGGTTTGGGCTTGGCAATAGTACGGGAAAAAGCAGAAAAACTCGGAGGAATAGTCATTGTCGAATCAAAGGTAGACGTGGGAACTGTGTTTCGTATCCAACTACCGGTTACGCTTGCTACTTTTAGAGGCACGCTGGCGAAGGTAGGATCAGAACTCTTTGTGATCCCTACTGTTAACGTGATCCGTGCCGGCCGGGTAAGGCGAGACTCAATCCGCACTGTAGAGAATCGTGACACAATAACAATGAATGGTCACGTATTATCTTTGGTCCGGATGACAGACATTTTGGAAATTGAACCCGGACCTAACCAGGATGAAAAGTCGCAGTTTGTGACTATAGTGATCCTGGGCGCAGCCGAGCAAAAAATCGCGTTCAGTGTTGATGCTATCTTAAATGAACAGGAAGTGCTTGTAAAAAGTATGGGACGTCAATTGTCTCGAGTCCGTAATGTTTCTGCCGGAACTGTTTTAGGTTCCGGCCAGGTCGCTCTTATTCTGAATGTTTCTGACCTGATTAGGTCAGCCATGCGAAGCACCGGCGAAAGTCTGTTCGCTCACACCAAGAAATCTCAAGAAGTATTAAAAAGAAAGTCGATTCTTGTAGTGGAAGACTCAATCACGTCTAGAATGTTGCTGAAGAATATTTTAGAATCAGCAGGCTATGATGTTCAAACTGCCGTGGATGGAGCAGACGCATGGGCGACGCTAAAAACGGGAAATTTTGATGTCGTGGTTTCCGACATAGAAATGCCCCGAATGGATGGATTTGAACTCACAGCAAAAATTCGAGGAGATGAAACTCTTAAAAATGTTCCAGTCGTGGTAGTAACATCTCTTGAATCGAGAGAAGACAGAGAAAGAGGAATCGATGTAGGCGCCAACGCCTATATCATCAAGAGTGGTTTTGAGCAGAACAGCCTTTTATCAGTCGTGAAACGGCTTGTTTAGGTACGGGCTATTATTATGATTAGAGTGCTTATTGTGGACGACTCAGCGGTTGTGCGGGACCTCCTGAAACATATTCTTAGTTCGGACGTTGAAATAGTCGTGATTGGAGAGGCGAAAGACGGACTGGAAGCAGTTGAATTAGTAGCCAAACATAAGCCCGATGTCGTCACCATGGACATAAATATGCCTCGACTCAACGGGTTTGAAGCCACTCGCCAAATCATGGAAAAAAACCCTATTCCGATAGTAATAGTCACTGCAAGCTGGGACCCTAATGATGTCGGAAAGACGTGGTTGGCGATGGAGGCTGGAGCTGTCGCCGCGCTTGAAAAGCCTAGGTATTCCACTGAGGAAGATTATAAAAAAAGTTCTGAAAATATAATCGACACCATCAAACTTATGTCACAGGTTAAGGTCGTTCGAAGGTGGTCGCCTAATAAGATTCGCAATTTACAATCTGAAACCCCAACCAAGATTCATAATGGATTAACTGTACGACCGCACGGAATAGTAGCCATTGGAGCTTCAACGGGTGGACCACCGGTGATCAAGGAATTACTGGAGGCCCTTCCTTCCGATTTTCCCACGCCTATTGTAATCGTTCAACACATTGCCAGAAATTTCACCACAGGATTTGCGGAATGGCTTGATCAATCCACATCGTTAAACGTAAGGGTCGCAAAACATGCCGACCGATTGGAACCAGGCGTCGTCTATGTCGCCCCAGATGGATTACACATGAAAGTGGATTTCTCCAGTCATGTTGTTCTAACTAATGACCCACCGGAAAATGGCTTGAGACCGTCTGTATCCTATCTTTTTCGATCCGTTGCCTCTGTTTTTGGAAATAGGGCAATTGGGATACTACTCACAGGTATGGGTAGAGATGGGGCAAATGAGCTGAAAATACTAAAGGATAAAGGCGCAATAACTATAGCTCAAGACAAAGAGACATCAGTGGTTCACGGTATGCCCGGGGAAGCCATAAAGATCGGCGGCGCGTCTCACATAGCTCCGTCCCACAAAATAGCCGGCTTGCTCTTACGACTAGTAGGTGGAGGCGAGAAGAAATGAAAACTGAATCGTTTCAGGACTCTTCGGACCTGGGGGAGAACTCAAACACGAAGATCCTGGTGGTCGAAGACAGCCCAACTCAGGCCATTCGCCTTCAACACATACTTGAGACAAGGGGGTTCGAAGTCGCTGTAGCGTTTAACGGCAAGGCCGCTCTTGAGCACCTCGAACACGATCGCCCTTCAATAGTGATTAGCGACGTCATCATGCCCGAGATGGACGGTTACGAGCTTTGTAAACGTATCAAGTCGGATGAAAGGTTTAAAGATATTCCTGTAATTATTTTGACGTCACTTTCAGATCCGGAAGATATAATAAAAGGTTTGGAAGTCGGCGCGGACAACTTCATCACCAAGCCGTACCAGGAAAAACTTCTTGTTTCAAGAATTCAATACATTATTGTAAATAAAGAACTAAGAGCTAAATCCACATCAGGTTTAGGTATTGAAATTTTTTTCGCAGGTCGAAAACACTTCCTCGAAGCGGATCGAATCCAAATCGTTGATTTATTACTTTCCTCTTACGAGACCGCGGTTCAAAATTATCATGATCTTGAAAAAAGTAATGAGGAACTTATTCGAGCCAATGAATTAGTTTCCGCTGAGGCCAACAAACTTCGAACTTTGATTGAGTGCCTCGACGCGGGAATCGTCTTTGCCGACGAGAACGACATAATTACCGAAATCAACAACCGACTGGCCGAATTGTTTGGAGCGAAACGAGCCGACGTACTGGGACAAACGATCTGGAAGGTTCATAGGGATAACCCTTATCTTGGACACGTTCGAGAAATTATATCCGGTTTCAAAAAAGGCCTTTCACATGAACGGGTTTCAATGGATCGTAAGCTTTTGGGTCGAGACCTTTCTATGCGGGTCCAACCTATCTTTGAAAATGAAGTTTATAAAGGCGTTATATTGAGTGTCATAGATGTAAGCGATTTTGTTCAGGCGCAGGAGCAAACCAAGCAGGCGAATCGAGCAAAAGGCCAATTTCTCGCCAACATGAGCCATGAGATAAGGACCCCTCTCAATGGAATAGTCGGGATGGCCCAATTGGCCCTCAATACAAGCCTGAACGATCACCAACGAGAATACATTGAGGCCATAAGGACGTCCTCTCAGGATTTAATTAATATAATAAATGACATATTAGATTTTTCAAAGATTGAGGCGGGCAAGTTGTCACTGTCGCCTGAGCTATTCAGCCTAAGGGAATCCGTGTCCAACGTATTATCCAACCTGGCCCTTCAATCTCACACTAAAGGCGTAGAATTGATTTATGACGTGGAGGATGACACTCCGGATCAAATAATTGGAGACGCTGGCAGGTTGAGACAGATTCTCATTAATCTTTTAGGAAACGCCATCAAGTTTACCGAGCACGGGGAAATCTATGTCAATATCAAGGCAGAGCCTTTGACGCAAAATACTCTAAAACTTTATTTTGCAGTTCGAGATACAGGGGTAGGTATTCCAAGTGATAAACTGGAGACTATCTTTCAAGCGTTCGAACAGGTTGATTCTTCGTCTACACGTCAATTCGGCGGCACGGGTCTGGGCTTGGCTGTTTCTTCCCAGCTTTGTCAGATGATGGGGGGAGACATCTGGGTTGAAAGTGAGTTGGGAAAAGGAAGCGTCTTTTATTTCACGGTAAAGATGGAACGAGGCCATGAAGAGACGGGGAAAACAGCGTTGACCGGATCACTTAACGCCCTTTCAAGGCTTTCTGTATTGCTGGTTGAAGATAATGCGACAAACCGGAGATTGTTTTACCATACGCTTTCTAAATCCGGACTAATTGCAAAGTCGGCCTCAAACGCCGGGGAGGCGATTTCAATCCTTCGAGCCGCCAAACAAGCTAATCATAAGTTTGACTTCATTTTGGCCGACATGACATTGCCGGACATGACAGGATTGGAACTGATTAATGATGTCAAAAGCCGGGACTTGGCGCCTAAGTCAAAATTCATTCTGTTGGTCCCTAGAGGTCTCTCTCTCGACACCGTTAAATGTGAGTATCTCGATCTCACTGTCTTCATATCAAAACCTACCAGTCCCTCTGAACTCATAGCTGGATTGCTGAAGACTATGAATGTGTCGGAAACGCTATCTTCAACAAAGACTACCCTGGTCGGGTCGCACAAATCGGATGAAACAAAGGAGTCGCTCCGGATACTTGTCGCTGAAGACAACCTGATAAACCAGAAGTTGGCCAAATACATGCTTTCAAACTTAGGGCATGACGTTACTCTCGCGGCCAATGGCAAAGAAGCAGTGGAACACTCGGAGAATAGCAAGTTTGACTTAATACTCATGGATGTCCAGATGCCGGTCATGGATGGCCTTGAGGCAACGCGTCTGATTCGAGAGAGTGAGAAACAATCCGACCTGCACATTCCTATAATCGCCCTCACTGCACACGCCATGAAAGGGGATAGGGAACGTTGCCTGGAAGCGGGCATGGATGACTATATTTCAAAACCCATAAATTATCCCGAACTTATGGAAGCTATCAACAGAATTCACGCTGAATACCCTCGGAGTGTAGGACCGTTAGTTGCAAATAGACCCAATCCAGTTTCTTAAGATCTGAAATCACAATATTTTTCTTTAATTTTACCTAAAAATATGATATGTAGCATTTATATTTGAGTTGGTGGGCTAACCATCATTGGGTTTGGGCGTTTAAGGAGTTACGGCATGAAGTTCTTTATTATGTTTGTTGGTTTACTTGCTATTATAGTTTATTCTACAGAGCCTTCTTTCGCAACAGACCAAACTTTATCCATTATTGCCAATCAGCAGGTTTGCCATATTCTTGAGGATTCTCCCTCATGCTCAGGAATCGCTCCACAAAAGAGCCAAAGCGCTGATCTACCTTTAAATGCAACTCTCTCCATGAAAGATAGCCAAAACTTCTCAAAATCCTCAAAGACCAACATGGATATGCAACGCACTTATAAGGAGCTTAGCGGAAGGGTCAAGCGGGACTAACAATAGTCATTAGTCCACCTTTAATGGTTGAAGCGAAGCCCAAGATCCAAGAAATAAGTTTTGCAGTTGGTTTCCCGTCACCTTACTCAGATCATAATAATCAGTCTTTACAAGCTCTTCGGGCGAAACAGAGTCTGTTTAATCCCCTAAGTACTATATTGCTGGTTGATTATATTATTACAAGCGGCTATATTCCTTAGCGGCTAAATTATGACCATTAAAATATAATTCGATCATTCATGGTGAGTTCCAAGCATATGGAAAAGGGACGCGTATTGATTGTTGATGACCAGGAGGAGATTCTTACCTCTCTTGGCGCTATATTGGCTGACGAAGGCCACGATGTTTTAAAAGCCCGCGACGGACAAGAAGCCTTGCACGCAGTGCAAAGTGACTCGCCGGATATAGTTTTCCTGGATATATGGATACCGGGGATTGATGGTATGCAAACTTTGAAAGCAATAAAGCGTATTTCCCCGAAATGCCACGTTATAATGATGAGCGGCCATGGCACGATTGAAACAGCGGTAAAAGCTATTAAGCTCGGAGCTGAAGACTATCTCGAGAAACCACTGAATCTCGAAGATACTCTTCATTTGGTTGAGAAAGCAATATCAGCGAAAGGCGGTCGATCTGAAATCGCGGATTTTTCACATGGAAATCCTGGGCTGTTAATCGGCTCATCCCAACTTGCGGCGAACACACGCAGATCGGTCGAGAACGCTGCGCATGAAAGGGGTTCGGTCTGGATATACGGTGAAAAGGGATCAGGCAAGGAATTCCTTGCCCGCATGATTCATTTCATATCCGGCAGAGACAGACATAAACTCATAAAGATTGTTTGCGATGAGTTGGCCGTGGACAATGTCAGGGACATCCTGATGGGCAGGATCGGTGATCGCGATATAACAAAACAGGGAAAGATTACCCTCGCATCGGGAGGTACCCTTCTTTTTGTGGGAGTTGACCGGCTCAAGCCAGGATTGGAATCATTAATTAAGAAAATTCTAGGTGAGGCTGGGATTTACGGCAAAGGAAACTCTGGCGGCTCCAACGTTAGATTACTTTTCACATCAAAGAAATCTCCGGACGAAATGTTGGCGGCGGGATCTGACAGTGACGCTATAAGGTCTTTCACCCAGCGTGTGATTCGTGTCCCTGCCCTACGGGAACGACCTGAAGACATCGCTTTACTGGTAAGACATTTTCTGGCCGAGGCGTGCAGGGAATTCGACAAAGAAATTTCAGATATCGAAGAAGAGGCGCTCGGCAGATTACTTGAACACTCCTGGCCTGGCAACATTAAGGAATTAAAAATTCTAGTAGAACATACCGTCATGAATACGTCAGTGCGGACACTGACAATTAACGAGTTGTTATTACCGGCGAATTCCGGCGCTCACACCAGTAAATCAATTCTGGGTTCCACGCCCAGGAGCGCTGGAGGGCAAATCGAGACTTTGTATTCTTTGAGAGATCGTCACATATCAAGAAACACCGACATAACTCCTGACTCTAAGCAGAAAGACGCTCCGAAGAGACAAAAAACTTTACGCGGCAAGGTGGTCATATACGGCCAGGGATTGCATTCAGGTCAGAAGACCGGGTTGACAATATCTCCTCTACCCCCATCATCGGGAATCAATTTCGGCCATATAACATCCGGTGGGACTGTCCCAGCATTGCTGACGTTCGTCGAATCAACGGACTTCAGCACGAGCCTACGTGGAAACGAGTCACTCGCTAGAACAATAGAACATCTAATGGCTGTGTTTCATGTCTACGGATTGACAAACCTGCTTGTCAAGATTTCAGGCGAAGTTCCGATAATGGATGGGTCCGCCCTAGAATTTTGCAATCTTGTTGAAAGCGCTGAAATAATCACACAGGATGAAATAGTAGAAGAAATCAGAATCTCAGAACCTATTGAACTCTCGATGCCGGCGGGAAGTTCTAAAAGCATGAGGATCGAACCGTCGGACACCCTGGAAATCGAATATCATTTGGACTACCCACGTCCCATAGGGAAAATGACCATGACGTTCAGGCTTTCTTCGATCCTGGATTTCAAGTCCGAGATTGCGCCGGCCAGAACTTTTGGATTTGTTAAAGACATGAGAATAATGGACGAGATGGGACTAGCAGGAGGCGGCAAACTGTCCAACCTGGTCCTGCTCGATGAAGATAAGGTAGTAAACCCTCCACTACGTTTTCAAAATGAATTTGTCAGGCATAAGATACTTGACATTCTCGGGGATTTTTATCTACTCGGTCGACCTATAGTGGGTAAGATTATTGCGAAACAAACTGGACATTCGGATAATATAGCCATGTTGCGTCTGATCAATGACAGACTCTGTGTGCTTTAGTCTTCCTGTTTATGCGACTTCTTCGGGGCAATAAAAAGCCAAAAGTATCTACCAAAAATGTAAAACCCGACCAAAGCGCCGAGCAAATGCGCATATTCCAATTGGAAAAACTGTCCCAATTCACCGGGAATGTCCCCAAGCTCAAACATGAAATAAAACAAGTCGAAAGACTCACCAGCAAACCATAGCGCAGCGACACATCCCAACAAAGCAAAGTAGAGGCTCGCCCACCTCTTTGCGAATTCACCGGTCTTTGACCATTGGTAGGCGCGAAATGCCTGGACAACTAGGTAAGGCGCCAAAACCCGTGACAGAAGCAGCAACGCAGACTCTACGCTGGAAGTCCCGGAGTTGACAAGCTCCTGATAAATTAATTTCAAACCATATTCACTGATGTCACCACGTAGAAGAAGGAACAGAAACGCGATAGGAAATATAGATATCGATAGGGCCAGAATTGCAATTTCACGAATTATAATTCCAATCATGCCAATTATTATAGCACTATCCTGACACTTTTTGACCATTTCGTTGCGTCCGGGAGCCTTTTTTCTTTGTAGGCTCCGTTACAATCAGTTATACTTACTTTCTATTGCGCTTCCGCAACCTAATTTTGATAAATCATTACCATCGCACAATTCTGCATTTCCAGGAGGATTTTATGGATAAGATTTGGCTGAAATCATATGCTCCGGAGGTTCCTGCTCATATTGATATTGAAAAAATCAACCCTCCTGAAGCCTTGGCAAGGACGGCAAAACGTTACCCCGAAAACACTGCGTTAATATTTCAAGGGACAAAGATCAGTTTCAGGAAACTCGATGACATGGTATCCCGATTCGCAGCCGCTCTGGTTGATCTTGGGGTCAAACCCGGAGACACCGTAGCCACGCTTCTGCCTAACATCGTTCAGATGGTCGTAGCCATATACGGCGCTTTGCGGGCCGGGGCTCTTGTCGCTCTTAACAACCCTCTCTATACTAATCGTGAGCTTGAACACCAATACAATGACTCTGGATCCACGCTGCTTGTCTGCTTGGATGTGCTTGTTCCAAGGATGTCCGCCCTCCGGAGCCAGACTAAAATTACCAAGATTATCTCCTGCCACATAAGGGATTACCTCCCTTTTCCACTTAAACAACTCTTCCCGTACGTAAAAAAGGGGATGCATCTTAACACCCCGAATGAAAGGGACATCTTCGAGTTCACTGATCTGATCAAGAAATATCCCCCCATCAAAAATCCATACAGGTCAAATTGGGAAGATACTGCTTTGCTATTGTACACAGGTGGGACTACCGGCGTTTCAAAGGGAGTGCAGTTAACCAACTCAAATCTTTCCAGCAACGTCCAACAGTGCAGGGCCTGGTTCCATGCTTTTAATGACGGAGATGAAACGGTTGTAGGCTGTCTGCCTTTCTTTCATTCGTTCGGGCTTACCACTGCCATGAACATAGCGATATATTATGCATACACGAACATCCTGATACCAAAACCGGAACCCAAAGCCATCCTGGAGGCGATTCAAAAGTTCAAAGCCACCTATATCCCCGCAGTGCCTACACTTTATAATGGAATGATCAATTTTCCAGATTTGAAAAAATATGACATCTCGACGATTAGGGGATGTTTTTCCGGCGGGGCCCCATTGCCACTGGAAACAATTCGTAAATTTGAGGAACTCACAGGCGCTCAAATTTGTGAAGGTTTCGGTTTGACCGAAACCACCCCGGTGGCGACTATCAATCCACTAGGAGGCAATAGGAAACCAGGTTCGATCGGGCTTCCAATACCGAACACTGAGGCCAAGCTGGTTGATGTAGACGATTACCATAAGGAAATAACAGAAGTTAACCAACCAGGAGAGCTGTGCATTAAGGGTCCGCAGGTCATGAAGGGATACATCAACAGGCCGGAAGAGACTGAGATCGCTCTTCGCGATGGCTGGCTCCTTACAGGAGATATCGCAGTAATGGATGAAGAAGGTTATTTCAGTATTGTTGACAGGAAAAAGGACATGATCATTTCCGGCGGGTTCAATATCTACCCGCGGGATGTCGATGAAGTGCTATTCGCACATCCAAAAATTGTAGAAGCATGCGCAATTGGAGTACCCGACACATATTCCGGCGAGAGAATTAAGGCCTATGTCGTGCTTAAACCTGGCGAGACGGCCACACCTATTGAAATTATTGACTATTGCAAGGTAAACTTGGTGAAATATAAAGTCCCCAAATATGTGGAGTTCGTAAGTGAATTGCCCAAAAGCGCTGTAGGTAAAATTCTTAGGAAAGAATTGAAACGAATGGACCAGGAACAATCGGTAAAAAAACCGGATTAGAACTGCTCGCGATCATCAATGCTTGTTCAACGGGTAAGAAGTTCAATTAACCCGACAAGGATGACATTTCCTTTCGAACCAAAGGAAATGCCATCCGCATACAACCATTTAAAATAAGTCACGCCGCTCCTGCCATAAGCGACTTGTAACCTTTCTGATTTCCCAAAACTTCTCTCAGGAAAGCCCCTGTGTAGGAACCAGGGGTCTTAGCGATCTTCTCTGGCGCCCCCTGCGCTACAACCTCTCCACCTTCGTCCCCTCCCTCGGGTCCAAGGTCAATTATGTAGTCAGCCACTTTTATTACATCCATGTTGTGTTCAATCACAAGTACTGTATTGCCCGCATCAACTAGGCTTGCGAGCACGTCGAGCAATTTCCTGACATCCGCGAAGTGAAGCCCGGTCGTAGGTTCATCCAAAATATAAAGGGTCTTGCCTGTCCCACGGCGTGACAACTCTTTAGAGAGTTTGATCCGTTGGGCTTCACCGCCAGAAAGGGTCGTGGCGGGTTGCCCGAGTTTAATATAACCCAACCCTACATCTTGCAGTGTCCGGAGTTTGTTGTATATGGGCGGGATGTTTTCCATAAATTCAGCGCCCTGATCGACGGTCATATCAAGGACATCGGTAATGTTCTTGCCCTTAAATTTAATTTCCAGGGTTTCTCTGTTGTATCGCTTGCCTTGACACACGTCGCATTTTACATAGACATCGGGCAGGAAGTGCATCTCGATTTTGATAACGCCATCCCCGTGACATGCTTCGCATCGGCCGCCCTTAACATTGAAACTGTAGCGACCGGGCTTGTAACCCCTCATCTTGGACTCAGGAAGATTTGCGAACAACTCACGAATGTGTCCAAAGACACCTGTATAGGTCGCAGGATTGGACCGAGGAGTCCTCCCGATTGGAGCCTGATCGATCTCGATAACCTTATCGATCTGCCATAAACCCTCAATCTTATCCACAAAACTCAGTTTCTCAAGATTTTTCCGAGTACCGGCCTGAAAGGCTTTTCGCAGGACTTCTATAACGAGAGTGCTTTTCCCGGAACCGGAAACGCCTGTCACGCACGTGAAGACCTTTAAAGGAATGGTGACGTCAATATTCTTGAGATTATTAGCCCTTGCCCCCCTGATTACAATCTTTTCACGGTTCAGTTTCCGCCGTTTGGCCGGAACGGGAATGATTTCTTTCCCGGAGAGAAATTTACCTGTGATTGAAGTCTTGGATTCCAGCAACTCTTCTGGTGGTCCTGCAAAGACGACTTCTCCTCCAAGTCGCCCCGCGCCCGGTCCCATGTCCACTACAAAGTCCGAACTCAGTATTGTCTCGGCGTCATGTTCGACTACCAGAACAGTATTGCCTTGATCTCTCAAATCAATGAGCGTGGATAGCAACCTCTGATTGTCTCGCTGATGAAGTCCTATGCTGGGTTCGTCGAGGATATAGAGAACTCCGACGAGCGAAGACCCAACCTGTGTCGCAAGTCTTATCCGCTGAGACTCTCCTCCTGAAAGAGACGCTGAACTGCGGTCCAGAGTCAGGTAACTCAGCCCTACCCTATTGAGAAAACCCAGCCTGTTTCGAATCTCCTTTACAACTCGTTCAGCAATCTCCATACTCCTAGCGGTCAATTCCAGCTCTTCCATGAATCTGGTAACCTGACGGATCGACATGGCTGTCAATTCATTAATTTGAATATTGCCTACAAGTACACTCCTCGCCTCACGTTTCAGCCTGGACCCATGACATGACGGACAAGGAATTTCACTCATAAAGGAGCTGAACTCGTCCAGGATTTCTTCACTTTCGGTTTCCAATTGTCGGCGTTCCATGTTTGGGATGACACCTTCAAAAGGTTTGCGAAAGTAATGTCGCCTTCCATCCCGTTCATAGTTAAAATCTACTTCTTCTGGTCCTGATCCGTATAAAACCATGTCCTGGATCTTCGCCGGCAACTTGCTGAATGGAAGATCAGGATTAAATTTGAAATGCGCTGAAAGAGAATGGATTGTCTGGTTAAGAAATATAGAATTTTTCTTTTTCCAGGGAGCAATGGCTCCATTCATTAAAGACAGGTCCGGATCAGAAATAATCAAGTCCGGATCAAAGCGCGTTTTTACACCCAGCCCCCCACATGTTTCACAGGCGCCGTATGGATTGTTAAATGAAAATAGTCTCGGAGATATCTCGCCTATGGAAACACCATGTTCGGGACAGGCGAGTTTTTCACTGAAAAGGTGGGCATTGCCATCCTGATTTTCTACGATCACAACACCTTGCCCAAGATGTGCGGCGATTTCAAGGGAATCAGCGAGACGCCTCTCCACGCCGGATTTGATTACCAGCCTGTCAACGACCACCTCGATGTCATGTTTCTTGTTCTTTTCCAAGTGAATGTCCGATGACAGATCAATCAGGTTTCCATCAATCTTTGCCCGAACGAACCCATCTCGAACCAGTTTCGCGATTTCAGACCGATATTCGCCTTTACGACCTTTCACAACAGGCCCCATGACGAGCACTCTGGCATTCGGGGGGAAATCCATGACCTGATCAACCATTTGCTGGATCGTCATGGAACTTATGGGCTTACCACATTCCCAACAATGGGGAATCCCA
>JACWAG010000142.1 GCA_014874425.1 Syntrophaceae bacterium
CTAACATCTCGAAGAAATGGACTATGCCGATCAAAGACTGGAAATCGGCTCTGAATCAGTTCAGCATCATGTTTGAAGAAAGGTTGCCAAACTTTTGAAACCCCACATTCCATTTACACAAAATTCTTTACAGGTCCGGCGTAGCCTAATCCTGCTTCAAACAGCGGTTTCTCACTTGACTTGAGGGGGAGCGAACAAGTTTTTATTTAGGCGCTAAGACCATGGTCATGTTTCGACCTTCAAGTTTTGGCGGCTGCTCTATCTCAACGCTGTCGCTGACGAGTTCTCTCAGCTTGTTCATGAGCGTGCTCGCTAATTCAGGGTGCGTAATTTCCCGTCCACGAAACATGATTGTCACTTTGACCTTGCAGGATTCCGAAACGAAACGCTTGATCTGTTTGACCTTGTGTTCAAGATCATGTTCCTCAGTTTTGGGTCGAAGTTTGACTTCCTTTAGGACAACAGTCGCCTGTTTTTTCTTACGCTCGTGGTCCTTTTTGGTCTCTTCAAACCGAAACTTGCCATAATCCATGATCTTGCACACGGGCGGATCGACATTGGACGCGACTTCAACGAGATCAAGTCCATATTCTTGCGCCCTCCGTAGCGCGTCAGCAACGTCCAAAATACCCAATTGTTCACCTTCAGGTGATATCGCTCGCACCTGTGCGGCGCGAATCTTTTGGTTCACCCTGACCTTGGGTTCCGCAACCACGGAGCCTCTTGGTCTTCCTTTCATGCGCAATGCCCCCTTGTAACTGAAAAAGAAGTCATTAATTTTCCCTTTCTGAACTCAGAAAGAGCGCAACCCAATTTGCTCATTCAATGAATTGATGAATTCCACAAGGTCTACAGTAATTGTAGAATCTTGCCCACGTTTCCTGACAGCAATATTACCGTTCTCTAATTCCTTGTCACCTAGTATGACCATATAAGGAATTTTTTGGTTACGAGCCTCTCGAATCTTAAACCCAATTTTTTCATTCCTTAGGTCAACCTCAGTACGAATGTCTTGATTTTTAAGAGTTTCAGCAATCTCAATGGCGTAACTATCGGTCCTGTCGGTGATTGTAAGGACCATGACCTGGACGGGAGCTAACCAAAGAGGAAAGGCTCCAGAATAATGTTCGATCAATACCCCAAGAAAACGTTCAATAGCGCCGAGTACCACTCTATGAATCATGACTGGTCTCTTTCGAGATCCGTCAGCGTCCACATATGTCAACCCAAAACGTTCGGGCAAAGTAAAATCGCATTGAATCGTAGCGCATTGCCACGACCTGGCAAGAGCGTCCGTAAGCTTGATATCGATCTTTGGCCCATAAAAGGCCCCGTCCCCTTCATTAACTTCATATGGAAGTGCTAGCGCTTGCAGAGCTTTGTCCAGAGCCGCGGTAGCCCGCTCCCAATCTTCGTCGGAGCCAATGGATTTTTCGGGCCTTGTGCTCAATTCCATCGTGTAATCGAACCCGAATATTCCCATGACGTCTTTTACAAAATTTATAATCCCAAGAATTTCACTATTAAGTTGATCGGGTGTGCAAAGTATATGCGCGTCATCCTGAGTAAATTGCCTGACTCTGAGTAAACCGTGAAGCACCCCGCTCTTTTCATGTCTGTGAACTGTTCCAAGCTCGAAATACCGAATAGGCAGGTCGCGGTACGAACGAATCTTGGATTTATAAATGATCATGTGCGAAAGGCAGTTCATCGGCTTAATACCATAGTCGATCTCGTCTACGGTAGTAAAATACATGTTTTCCCGGTAGTTATCGAAATGACCCGACTTTTCCCATAATTCACGTTTAAGAATTTGGGGACCGACGACCATTTGGTAACCTCTTTTGAGATGCTCTTTTCGTTCGAACTCCTCAATTAGATAACGCAACATAGCGCCTTTGGGGTGCCAGATAATCATACCAGGGCCAGCTTCGTCGGAGATAGAGAAGAGATCCAACTCTTTTCCGAGCTTCCTGTGATCTCGGCGTTTGGCTTCTTCCAGCAACTCCAGGTAGCGCTTCAACTCGTCTTTTGATGGGAAAGACGTGCCGTAAATCCTCTGAAGCATCTTGTTATGCTCATCACCTCGCCAATAAGCGCCGGCTACTTTCGTAAGCTTGAAGGCCTTTACAGCCCCGGAACTGGGTATATGAGGCCCTCTACACAAATCGGTAAAGTTCCCCTGTGAATATAGATTCACTTCATCGGCTTCTATGCCTTCAATCAATTCAACTTTATAATTTTCACCAAGCTCTCGGAAAAACTGAATCGCCTCTTCCTTGGGCAGAACTACTTTCCTAAAAGGAAGCTTACTCTTGATGATTTCTTTCATGCGGACTTCAATTTTTTCGAGATCCTCCGGAGTAAAAGGTCTTGGAGAATCGAAATCGTAATAAAATCCATCTGCTATCGCCGGGCCTATAGTAACTTTTACATCAGGAAATAGTTCCTTAACAGCTTGCGCCATAATATGGGCGGTGGAGTGTCTTAGGATCTCAAGGCCCTTGGGGGTGTTGACAGATATAAAATCCAGCTTGCCCGATTCCATGATTGGAGACTGAAGATCAATCTGCTTCCCATTTATTTCCGCAGCTAAAATCCCAGACCTGTTAGACGGACAACCATCTTTCAAGATTTCAGCGGCAGTAATTCCTGGACCATATGTCTTAGCAGTGTCTTGGACAAGAATTTCTATGGAGGGATTCATGCTTGGGAATGCTCTAGCGCTATAATCGTCCATTCCCGAAGGGTTGATAACATCTACCGAGCTTGCCTCCTGTTAATCCAACTTCATTCTCATGGTAGGCGCGTGGGGATTTGAACCCCAGACCCTCACCGCGTCAAGGTGATGCTCTCCCCCTGAGCTACGCGCCTAAATGTATCGGTAACGATTAACAAGGGCGAGGCCAGTTGTCAAGTTAAAACTCGTCCTGTTGCCAATCGAACGTCATCTCATTGAATATCTGCCATCAGTAGCCGCGTTTTTATTGGAAACACATGTGCGGCCTTCAACTATTAGTTTCTGCAACATAGCTTGAGCTGAAGCGTCATCCCACCTGGCCGGACCAACACTGTAACCGACTGCGGAACCTCTACAATCTACAATATAGGTGGTGGGGAAACCCGGTACTTCCAATATGGCTTCCTGCTTTGGATTAACCAGAAATGATGTCCTTTTTCCGGCCATTTCAACCACTCGCAGGCTAAAACCACGTCCACCGTCAAAAAGGATCGAAAATGGGGTCCTGGTTGTGGCTGCATACCTTTGTATGGAAGACGGCGGATCTACAAGGTTGACCCCAAGTATCTCCAACCCGGAACCACTGTATGCCCTTTTCAGGTTCTCCAAGAGCGGTTCCTCCATCTTGCACGCGGGACAAGTAATGGACCAGAAGTGCAGCAACACGACCTTGCCTCTGTAATCATTGAGTGACACAGTCTGGCCAGTAGGAGTCTTGAGAACAAGATCCGAGACTTTGTGGGGCTTCGGATAGAGGTAGATATTTGCTTGAGTCAGTGAGTCAGAAGCGTCTGAAACAGTGATTGGAATTATAAGAGCGATCAGCGAGAGTGAAGTTATGATCATTAGAGAATAACGAAGCGGACGAGTCATCGGTCCTCCATTTTTATGTAACATTTGAATATTCAATTTATAATATAGATTGGGTGATGTCAATCCTTTTTTGATTCCTTTTCTTGATTCAGAGACTAACACTCCTCTATGTTTGTTCATACAACCATGTCGTGTTATATTATGGTATGAGCGAACGTGTTGTGTTTCAAGGAACGCTGGTCAATGTTCACGGAATTGGGGTCCTTATTGTCGGGCCGTCCGGGATCGGAAAATCATTGGCAGCTATCAACCTGATGAGGTCCGGACATAAATTCATCGCCGATGATCTCCTGGCTATATCGAAACAGGAACCTGGAAAACTCTTGGGACAGGCTCTTGAAGAAAATGTTCGGATTGAAGTCCGAGGATTGGGAATATTTGAAGCGAGATCCCTTTTCGAGGAAGCAGTTGAGGCTTCTTGCCCAATCGATATCATGGTTGAACTCACATCTTACCTCGCGGAAAGAGACGCAGGGCGTATTGGGCCGCATATAACTCGAACGAGTATTATGGGCTGCTTCCTTGACAAAATATTGGTTCCACTACCATCCGGTATGGACCCTGGTTTGTTGGTCGAGTTGATTGTTCGTACCCGAAAATGATGGAGCAAATTTGAGCAGGCGTAAAATAGTTATTGTTACTGGATTATCAGGGTCTGGAAAATCAACAGTAGCTCGCACTCTCGAAGACCTTGGATATTTTTGTGTGGACAATTTACCGGTTGATCTTGCGCCCAAACTCATCGAATTGATGGACGCCGGAGGAACCGAACTACAAAAGATAGCCCTGATCATCGACCTAAGACAGAGAAGGTTTTTTCCTCGGTACTCAACCATACTGGACTCTCTGGAATTGCGAGACACATCATTGGAAATTTTGTTCCTCGACGCCAGAGATGAGGTCTTAATTCGACGTTTCAGTGAGACTAGACGGCAGCACCCTCTAGCAGTAGACGGTGATGTAATTGAGGGCATTAAGAAAGAACGAGCAGAACTGAAAGAGATCAGGGATAGAGCATACAGGATTATCGACACATCCGACATAACCGTCCATGAACTTCGGGATGATATCAAGAAAATCTATGGTGATGTACGTTCAGGGGAACTCCAAATACAGGTGAACGCATTTGGCTTTGGCAAAGGAATACCTCTTGAATCAGACCTCGTTTTTGACGTTCGCTTTCTGCCCAATCCATTTTTCGTGGAGCAACTTAAGGAAAAGGATGGTAGAAACAGCGAGGTCATGGAATGGATATTGGAAAAACCAGTGACAGGCGTCTTTATTGAAAAAATTTATGATCTGTTAAATTTTCTTTTACCCCTTTACATAAAAGAGGGAAAACAGTACTTTACTGTCTCGGTAGGTTGTACAGGTGGTCGTCACAGATCTGTGGTAATAGCATCTTTGTTGGCGAATAGGCTCGTGAATCAAGGTTATCACAACGTGCGCCTCAAGTTACGTGAACTCGGGGTTGAATCGCTGGTAAAAGGCGGCGGATCTTGAATTATGAAACTAAATTTATGAGTTTGGAAGATAGACTTATCAGGCGCGTGAGAAACAAAGTTTCCTCATCTTGTAGACGAAGCTCCTGTCAACTCACAGAAAGATCGTTATGATGATCGGAATTATCGTGTTGACCCACGGGGAACTCGGAATTAAGTTCCTCGACACTGCTCGTCTGATCGGTTTGACATCCGACGAGGGGGTTACTGCTTTGTCCATAGATCCGAACAGCTCACCAGACACTCTTCGTGAACAGCTTGCAAAAGCCATAGCAAAAACAAACTCCGGCTCCGGGATTCTTATATTGACAGACCTTTTTGGAGGAACCCCAACAAACGTGTCATTGTCTTTTTTGGAAGAAGGACGGGTTGAAGTGGTGACGGGATTAAATTTACCAATGCTGATCAAGTCAGTCAATTCCCGGAATGACCATGACTTGACTGGACTTGCTCAACTTGCTGCAGACGCAGGAAAAGAAAATATTTACAGAGCTTCAGATGTTTTAAAACAGAGGCGGAATCGTGGAGCCTAATATTTCAATAATGAGAATTTGGCGAAATACAGACGGTATTGATCCATGTCCATAGTGCTCCTCAGAGTTGATGATCGGTTTGTTCATGGTCAGATTTTACAGGGCTGGCTTCCGTCTACTCGCGCCCAGGAGCTATACATAGCGAATGATGTCTTGGCTGAGGACGATGTACAAAAAATGATCATGGAGTGCGCTATTCCATACACTGTAAAAATCGTAATAGACACGATAGACCGTATCGCACACATGTTGAAGGACGAAGACAGGACCAACGTCCGGCGCATGGTGTTAGTTGACACACCGGTCGACGCGCTGCGGTTAATAAGAGCGGGAGTAAAATTTGATCGTCTCAATTTGGGAAACATGGCAGGGAACGGGAACAGAAAAGTGCTCACCCGGTCCGTGGCGGTAGGCGAAGAATCGCTAATCGCGCTACGTGAAATTCTTGACAGCGGTGTTGACATCAGTGTTCAGAGCGTACCTTTTGAGAAGCCTATAAATTTCTGTGACTTGTGTAATTCTTCCACATTTTGTCCGTCTCCGCAGGACGTCCTTATCTAAAGACCGCAGGGCATAGATGTTAAATGAGGCTTTTTGCGCTGCCACTATTGGCGGCCTGCTATGGCTGGATCGTTATCAGATCGGCCAATTAATGATCTCCAGGCCGATAGTGGTAGGCCCGATTGTTGGAGGCGCCTTGGGAGATTTCTCTGTGGGCCTGGCAGTAGGAGTCCTCTTCGAAGTTCTGTGGCTGAGACGTCCGCCCATTGGCGGTTTCATCGCACCGGATGTTACATTCTCAAGTACTGTAGCCACGGCCGTGGCCGTAATTGTTAGAAATCAGATTTATTTCGACATCCTTGCATTGGCATTGTTAAGCTTCATGCTCTTCATGCCACTATCGTTTCTGGGGAGCAAGCTAGACCTGCTCTTGAGATTATGCATGGGGAAACTTTCAATCCCGGCGGAGTTGGCCATTGCGCAACGGGATGGCCCAAAGATCGCCCTATTGTTTATCACTTCTCTAGTCCTCGGTTTTACGATTTGTATGGTGGCCCAGTTTCCAATCATAATCTTTGGGACAATAGTTTTGCGACACTTACTTGAAGTGTGGCCCGAAAACCTTACTGAAGCCCTCAAGTTTGCGTACTTTACGATCCCAGCTATTGGGTCCTTAGATATGTTGGCCGGAAACTTTGAGAAATCCACCTTCGCCCTTTTCCTTATAGGTTTTGTCTCAACAGTTTGTTGCTACCTGTTTCTCTGATCCAGTTTTATGTAACCTATCCATAAAAGACCCCAACACCCCATGAACGATCAAGGATTCAGCGAAGAAACTTTAGAATGGGAGAGTAGAATTGTTCTCTCTTCAATGTCTATGACTGATTTACCTGAAGCAGTCGAGATCGAGCGGACCACAATCTACAGCCCATGGTCCGGAGAAATGTTCCAAAAAGAAATTGAAGCAAGAAACCCCGGACTGAAGACGTTCAGGTTGAAAAACCGACTAGTTGGCTATTTCTGCTTCTGGAAAGTCCTTAACGAGGCGCATTTGCTAAACTTGGCCCTGCATGCCGATTTCAGAGGCAAGGGTTTGGGGCGTTTCATGATGCGAAACCTTGAACAAACCTGTAAGGAAATGGAGATATCCAAGATTCTTCTGGAGGTAGCTGAAACAAACTATGTGGCGATAAAGCTGTACAAGAACAGTGGATTTTTTAAGGTCGGGATTAGGAAAAGATTTTACCAGGAAACTGGCGATGACGCCATTCTAATGGAGAAGAGACTACAACGATGCTAACCCTCATTAATATTTAAATTATATTTTGCAACATCCTATTATATAATATTTTTTATGAATCAGATTAATAAGTGTTGATATTCTAGATAATAATATATATAAGCTCCGCTTTAAGAGGTTTGAGCGTATCAACCTATTGTCAAAGCGGGTGATTTTATATGAATAATATTTCATGGATTTTTTTGGGAGTCGCGTTCCACTGCCTTGTTTTATCATCCTGCTCATCAATGCAAACTTCCGCCGTCCGCCCGGCGGGCTACGAAAGCGAGAAAACGGGTTGGGTCCAAAGGAATCTTCCAAGTCTGGAAACATTATCTAACATGATCCCACCCCCAACCGAGGCCCGTACTAAATGGGACGAAAGCCAGAAGAGACAAAGAGACGGCGCCCGCCATGAAGAAGGATTTTGATAATTTCATTGATGTAGGGCAGATCAACCATCAAAATGTTGAAAACAGACCCCAAGGCTAGTCTTTCCGGAATCCTAGCCTTATTCGACTATGCCCTCATGCAAATAGGTCAACCCAAACGTCAGGGGAAAAGCCCTGATTGATTTGAAACCTGC
The DNA here is from genome assembly GCA_014874425.1 of Syntrophaceae bacterium. Taxonomy (GTDB): domain Bacteria; phylum Desulfobacterota; class Desulfomonilia; order Desulfomonilales; family Desulfomonilaceae; genus CAJBEZ01. Next base: position 8,015 of record JACWAG010000142.1, read on the forward strand.
TGACTCAAACAGGCCACTCAATTGGTCGGGCGTAAGGAAATCCTGAATCGAATCCGGAAGGTATCTGTAAGCTGCCATGTTGCCGGATATCAAGCCCCCGACAAGAGGAATCATGTGGTTTAAATACCACTTGAAAAAACTCCTTAATCGAAGATTTTGAGGGAATGTCATCTCAAGAGTTATAACTTTGCCTCCTGACTTTACAACCCGTCCCATTTCATGCAAGGCCGACAATCTATTAGGAATGTTGCGCAACCCGAATGCGATGGTCGCCGCATCAAATTGACCAGTTTTAAATGGAAGTTTTGTAGCGTCAGCAGACACATAGTCAATCTTTGAAATGAATCCTCGGTTTTGAGTTTTGGATTGAGCCAGTCTCATCATCTTTTTCACAAAATCGGCCCCGATTACATGGACTCCAGGCGCCTCATCAGCAATGGCAATGGCAAGGTCACCTGTGCCCGTCGCAACATCCAATACTTCTTTAGCGTCAACAGGAATGCGTTTTACGACAAATTTTCGCCACGTTACATCCCTTCGTCCCGACATAATCCGGTTGAGTAAATCGTAATGCGGTGTGATAGTATTGAAAATGTTTTTCACCGCGGATATGCGCTCGTCAGGGGTCCAGTTTTTCAAGGGTTTCAATTCCATAGGCGGCTCCAACTCAAAGCGGCGTTTCGCAAAGTGCACATTTTAGTCACTCGATCCACGGGCCGCAACTTTTTTGAACGTCCCCAATC
>JACWAG010000017.1 GCA_014874425.1 Syntrophaceae bacterium
AAGGTCGCTAGCGGTCACATCCAGGACCACTTCAGTTTTGGATGGTCAACCGTCAGGAATGCGATGGCCCGCTTTGCTGGTGATTTTCGTATTTACCACTACCATTGGCCTGACATCTCCCTCTTTCGGCTGGAAAGTATACGCCAGCGTCCGAACCTGCAAAGGAAGGGCAGCCTTCAAGCGCTCCGACAATTCGGCTCTGTTATTGAAATTCGGTGGCATGTAGTGATCGCCATCCCGCATGTGGCACTCCTGGCAGGTCTCTGTGCCGCCGGACGGGATGTAAGCGTGTAGATAGCTCCCAAAAAGAGTAGCGCATTGCACTGGGTGTTCAAATTCCAGGTTGGGCCCTAGTCCATGACACTGTCCGCACATCAACGAATTTTTCAGGAGAGGGCTTTTTTTAACAGGACGCCCTGGATGATCCTTGATGTCTTTGTTCCCGTAAATAACCTGTTTTTCCGGGCGACCGTGCACAACAGCCTTTTCATTGTGGCAGACTAAACAACCGATGTTCAATTTGCGAACAGTGGCCTTATCATCCTTTAATACGGCCTCCGCGATTTCTGCGGCTACAGCGTCTGTTGCGTACTTGATTTGTGGAAAGTGGCATTTGAAGCATGGAAAGTTCCTCTTTGCCGCTTTTTCCCCAGGCTTAACAGCGAGCGGTCCCCTTTTTAGATATCCTGCGATAAAGATCTGGTCATTCAGTCCCATAAGCGGCCGAGCGTGATGGGACTTCTCCCATTGTGTGTAAATCTGTTCATGACATTCTTTACAGCTCGAAGAATCAAACATCTGGACCAATTCCGAGAGCGAGTTGACTTGGGTTTCGGACTTGTCCTTAGCAACTGCTGTGTTGTACAGGAATAAAACAAAGACCATGCCAGAAACGATCAATGTCAATGTTTTGCTGTAAAAGTTGACGATAGTGGAGAATCGATATTTCTTGTTCATTTTCTATGCGCCACATGACCAAAAACTAATTTCCAGGTTTGATATCATTCATTTTTTGCTTATTAGATGCTACTATGGTGGAGATATTGGGTCAAAGATTTTTTACAGTTCCAAGATAGAGCAAATGCCCGGCTGTGTTGTATCGAAATGATTAGAACAAGATTATCACTTTTTAAGTCGAAAGCCACTAAGTTAAACGCTTTGTTCCTCGTTTACCTGACAATTTTTACGATTTTGTTTAACGGTGGATGCTCAGATCAAGAACAATCTAAAGTTGTAGATTTTTCGAAAACAATCACTTTAGAGAGACCGGATACGAGCGAGCGCGGGAATAATCAGTTGCGAATAGCGATTGGAGCGATGGTTTCACCAAAAGAGTCACTTTCCACTTATCAGGAATTGCTCGATTATCTTGGGGAAAAACTAGGGGAAAAGATAGTCCTCGAACAGAGGAAAACTTATAGCGAGATCAACGAATTATTGGGCAAGGGTGAGGTTGATTTGGCGTTTGTCTGTTCAGGGCCCTACGTGGCGGGCAAGGACAAGTATGGATTGGAATTGCTGGCGGCGCCTGAAGTTAATGGATCACATTTCTATAATGCTTATCTGATTGTTAATAAGGATAGCCGATTCAATACGCTTGAAGACCTTAGGGGTAGAGCCTTCGCATTCACGGACCCGGATTCGAACACCGGCAAAATGGCCCCGATCGCGTGGCTTAAAAAGATCGGAGAGAAACCCGAAACCTTTTTTGGATCTTTTATTTACACATACAGTCATGACAATTCCATATTAGCTGTTTCGAAGGGCGTTGTAGACGGAGCGTCGGTTGACGGACTAATATGGGAATACTTTAACAAAACGAACCCGGACCTCACCTCCAAGACAAGGATTATTCTAAAATCCGAAAATTACGGAATGCCACCTCTTGTTGCGGCAAAACAGTTGCCTAAACCAACTAAGGACGCAATCAGGAAGGCGCTTTTCGGAATGCGAGCCGACAAGAAAGGCGCTGAAATACTAGACCGTTTAATGATTGACAGGTTCGTGGCGGCCAATGACCATTGGTATGATTCAATCCGGGCTGTCATAGGATCTGCCGGGACTAGCAGGGAGCTAAGTGATGGGGGTTCGAAGCCTCAAGACTAAATTGGCGCTGGCTGCTTCATTGCTAGTTATCGGCAGCGGATTGGCCCTTTCTTTACTTGTTTCCTATCAATATAGCGCAAGTCTAACTGATTCGGCCAGGGTTCAGGCCGAGAATTTAGCGCACGCCCTTGCGATGGAATCCACCGACAAGGTCCTGACCCATGATCTGGTGGCTTTACAAAAGTCACTTGATCAGCAAATGAAGAGCAATCAATCATTAGCCTACCTCTTTGTGGTTCGAGACGGGCAGGTTTTAGCTCACACTTTCGAAAAGGGTTTCCCGCAAGAACTCTTAGACGCGAACAAGGCGACTTCGAAAGATCGCGGCAATGGACAGACAATTGTCTCTAAAACAGGGGAAAAGTTCATCGACATCGCTTGGCCGATTTTCGAAGGGAAAGCGGGCCTATTAAGACTCGGGGTTTCAGAGAAGCCCCTTCAGAGGCAAGTTATCGCCTTGCGTCTCAATATGAGCCTTATAACCCTATTCATACTTCTTGGCGCTCTTGCCGGTAGTCTGTTTTTTGTTAGAAAAATTACCCGCCCATTGGAGCAGCTCACTCGACCCGTTGAAAACATCAACCGAGGCTCTTGGGA
>JACWAG010000143.1 GCA_014874425.1 Syntrophaceae bacterium
CCTTGGGTTAACCTCTCAGGCGCAGCCGCAAAAACGTCAACAAAATTAAACGTGCCGAAGACCGTGAATATCAGAAACATGCCAATCAAAAAACCAAAGTCACCTATCCTGTTTACGACAAAAGCCTTCTTGCCTGCGTCAGACGCTGATTTTTTCTCGTAATAATACCCGATGAGCAGATAAGAGCATAGGCCCACGCCTTCCCAGCCCACAAACATCAAAAGGAAGTTGTTCGCCGAAACAAGGATCAGCATATTGAAAACAAAAAGGTTCAAATAGGAGAAATATCTCCGAAACCCAATCTCACCGTGCATGTATCCGATAGAGTAAATGTGAATGATGCACCCAACACCACTCACAACCATAATCATTACTATGCTCAGCGGATCAACAAGGAACCCAATCGGAACATTCAAGTCGCCTGACCATATCCAGGAATAAACTATTTTTTGAATCGATCGCGTCCCAGGAGCCATGTTTAGAAGCTCAAGGAAGATCAATACGGCCACCACAAAAGAGGCCCCAACCGATCCTGCTCCGATCCAACCAATTGTTTTCTCCGAAAAACGTCTTCCAAAGAGACCGTTTATCAGAAATCCTATCAGAGGAAAGATGGGTATCAACCAGACTAGTTCAATCATGCCAGGCTCCCGGATCTGTGTTAGAAAATAATCAGCCTAAACCTAACTGTTCAAGATGTTAGTTCAGATCGAATCTTACCACTTCAACAAGCTGATATCATTGATATTTATTGTTCCACGTTGTCTGAATACTGCGACAGCTATGGCTAGCCCGACTGCCACTTCCGCAGCAGCGACCACCATTACAAACAGGACAAAAATCTGTCCCTCTATAGATCCCAGATAACGGGAAAAGGCTACAAATGATAGGTTAACCGCATTCAACATGAGTTCCAGGCTCATGAGGATTACGATCAAATTGCGCCGAAACATTACTCCTACTATGCCTAGACTAAACAGGAGCGCAGACAGCACCAAATAATGTTCCAAAGTCACCATTCTTTTTACCTGCTACGAGGAGTTTAAACGCCAACACCGCTATAAGAGTTTTAGCCCTTCAATTTACGCCCGATAATGACTGTGCCGATTATTGCGGCAAGGAGTAATATGGAAGCTACCTCGAACGGTAACAAATATGTAGTAAACAGTTCCGTGCCGATCAGTTCTATATTTGAGACATTGCCGACGGCCCCTGGAATGGATTTACCCGTGATCGACGGCGCAAAATGACTGAAAATCGGAAACAGGACCACCACCAGCGCCAGTGCCAGTATTACGCCAAATCCCCAACGTAATGGGCGAGGTTCTTTGGGCAAACTAATCTCTTCCAAGTTCAACAACATGATGACGAACAAGAATAAAACCATGACAGCGCCCGCATAAACAATGATCTGGACCATGGCCAGGAATTCAGCGTGCAAGAGTATGAACAGGGTCGCCAGTCCGATCATGGTCAGGATCATGAACAAAACGTTGTGAAGTGGTCTCCGCAAAAAAACAACACATACTGCGGAAAGCAACGTCACAGCAGCCAAAACATAGAAGAGGATGGTTTCCATAAGCGCCAAAAACCTCCGAATTACATCCAATACAAAAAGGCTAAGGGTTGCGCTCTCACTACCGACATGGAGAGATTGTTTACCCGAATTCCAGTTAGTTACCAAAAGCCCAACGGCACAGAAACACTACACTTTGCTATTGCCATCATAAACTCGACCAGTTCACTTTTTACAATTACTTTAACCTTAACACACAGGCCCGGTCAAAAATCAACCTGCCTTTTTCTTCAATTCATACCTAGGTATAGGGGGTTCCATAAGACGTTCTTTGTCATAGAGCAAATCCCCCCGGGAATATTCGGAGATCTCGTAAGCCGTTGACATCTCGATAGCTTCTTTCGGGCACGCCTCTACACAATAGCCACAGAATATACAGCGAGTAAGATCTATCTCATATCTTCCGGGATATCGTCTACCATCAGGTTCCGCGGCCGCTTCTATGTATATGCAATCAGCCGGACACACAGTGGCGCAAAGCATACACGCCACGCACTTTATCTTGCCTGACGCATGGCGGGTCAAAACATGGCGGCCCCTCCATCTGGGAGCCACATCCCACTTCTCATCGGGATATTGGAGTGTCACCTTTTTTTTAAAAAGATATGAAAATGTTAGTTGAAGTCCCTGTAACAGAGGGGTTATCATTTTACTGACCTCATGATCGCAAGGTTTGGACGTAAAGCTTCCCAATGGAATCTCCCGCCATAAAGGTGAACAAGGCTAAACCACGAGCGGTCAACCTAAATATTTGAGCCATAATGTGTAAACAAAAGCAGTCGCCATAACATTCAACAATCCTACCGGCACCAAAGTTTTCCATCCAAACTGCATGACCCTGTCATAACGCAGTCTGGGATATGTGCCTCTGATCCAGACAAACACGAATACAAAAAAGAAGGTTTTACCCAGGAACCAAACTATGGGCGGCAATATTGGGCCTTGCCAACCACCGAAGAACAATGTTGCCATTAATGAACTCAAAAAAAGTAGATGGGCGTACTCTCCAAGGTAAAACAATCCAAATTTCATGGAGCTGTACTCTGTCTGATACCCAGCCACCAATTCGTTTTCACATTCCATGAGGTCAAATGGAGTCCTGGCTATTTCGGCGCTGCCGGCTATGAGAAAAAGAATGAAGCCCAACGGTTGCCTGAAAACAAACCATTTCCATATCGAATCTTGAGCTTCTACAATATTGACAAGGCTCAAAGACCCAGCCAGCATTAATACACCAATTACCGATAAACTAAGTCCAAGCTCGTAGGATATCATCTGAGCGGCTGCCCTAATCGATCCTAACAGAGAATACTTGCTGTTGGACGCCCAGCCACCCAGGATTACTCCGTAGACCCCAAGGGAGGAGATCCCGAAAATATATAGGATACCGAGATTTATATCCGCGACGACCCCGGTGTTCAAATCGAACTTGTTAGCCACAGGACCCAGAATGTTCTCTAGTCCCAGCCCCTTGGCGAACGGTATGACCCCAAAAGGGAGTAGGGCGCAAACAACTACTATCAGCGGAGCAATTATGTACACTACTGTGTTCGCTGCTGATACTGTTATTTCTTCTTTAAGAAGCAACTTTGCGCCATCTGCCAGCGGTTGTAGCAGCCCCCATGGACCTACGCGGTTCGGACCGATTCGTACCTGAATCCAGCCAAGCACTTTTCGTTCCAGAAGAGTTAGGTAAGCCACAAACGTGAGCACTGCCACTATAACCAAAAGCGTCTTTATCAATACCAAGAGCACAGGGAAGGCGGATTCCATAAATCAACCCCTCTCGATTTTTATGCCTTTTCCACCTTAATCGGGATTTCGGTGGATCCCCAGTCAGTGAAAGAATTCAACTTGTTGCTTGAAAAGTGATACGGAACCAGAATCGTCCCTTTAACCGGTCGACGAGATTGCTTCACCTTAAAAATTATCGCCCCGCCACTGCCGGTAACTTTAATATCGGACCCCTCGGCTACTCCTAGGCCAGCCATATCGGAGCCGTTCATC
>JACWAG010000018.1 GCA_014874425.1 Syntrophaceae bacterium
ATCTAAATTATACTGTTCGGCTGCCCAAGGTTCATTGACTTGGGAATCGAAGAACTGTGCCTTGTGAAAATACATTGCGTTTTTCCAGGAATTATTAACAGTAACGGGGAAATCTACACTTGAGGCGGTCAAAAGGCTGCAGACAAATGCTCACCATTGGTCTGTTAGGGGTACTAGTTCCACTGTCTAAAAATCGACCAAGATTGATCCAATGAATGCCTGTATTGATGACCGACCCTGCATGAAGCCTTTTGTCGTCGCTGCGCCGCCTGGTAGTTGTCCAATAACCTGATACGCCTGATCAAACCATGGGCCGGGGTGCCAATAGGCATAGCGTGAAGAGAAAGTCATGTTCTCCAGTAACTTCCAGTCAGCCCCTAATCCGAGTTCCCATCCAAGGAAGTTGTCATCAACGTATGGATTCATGCTGGACTGCACGCCTGCGCCGGGCATGGCCGTCTTTTTCCACTTCTGGGCATCAGGGACGGTCCAGGCCCCGCCAACACCTGTGCCAACAGCTGCGGTTCCGCTAGAGCTTTTCTGGCCCGCAAGCCAACCATTCTCTTCAACCCTGCTTGCCCACAGGTAGCTGCCCCATATGTTAAGGTTGGCTGCGACCGAGTAATCCAGCCGCGCTGCAAAGATAGCTGAATCAGCCATCTGGTTTGCCACTGCCCAAGCCATCTCGGCAACCCAGGGAGCATCGTTTCCGCCGCTATAAGTCAAGAATAAGAGGTAATTGTAATTGGAGATCACCCGATTGTTTATTGCTATTCCAGCATATGCCTTGGTTGCGTTTCCGTTATTCAACGCCCTCCCACCAAACCACGAGAACATGGCAGCGATTTTAGCCGGCCCACAATTAAAACCAGTTTCAGCAAAAGCCAGGGAGGATTCAGTATACAACTGGGGCGCTCCACTATATTGGTTTGGTGGACTAGGCTTTCCCTCGCCGAGAAAAAATAGATCGTCGTTTAACCAGTCATATTCCAAGTTCGCAAAAAAACGGCCATCGTTAAATTTGAAATAGCAGCTATTCATAAGAATGGCCACGTCAACGCCACCATAACCGTATACTGCCGGCGGACCCAGAGGTCCGTTAGGATATACCACTCTCTGACCGCTTAAATAGTCAGCGGCGAAGTTTGCTTGGGCAAGATGTAGCGACCCATAGGCGGTTGCCGCTCCACAATCAATAAAGCCATTAGAGTAAGTCATGCCGAGGCTGGCAAAAATTGATGGATGTTTCCCTGCGTCACAGTCAGGCGTGGTATTGGCAGCAGGGCCTGTACTGATTCCGTACGGCGCAAACGGGCCAAATCCGTCCGGGTTTCTAGCCAGGTTGATCCAGGGAATGATTTTGAAAGGGCCGTACGGTAAAATAAGCATCAGAGACGAATTCCGAGTGCCATTAAGCCCGATTGCCGCTCCGACACCCCACGAGAAGTCTCTGGCGCCGATATTCAAGACGCCGTAAGGAAGTTGGATATTAAGATACCATTGGTTGATGCTGGGTATCATAGCGGTATCAAAGGCGTTCTGACTTACATCGAATTGATACCATCTATCTAAAGGGCCGTTGGTTTGAAAATCGCGATGGTTGTATTTGGCACGGGTCCCAGCGAGATCAAAAGTTCCCCCAAACGCAATTGCGCTATTTACTGTGATCTTAGGGAAAAAAGTCATCCGCATATCGCTATAGGACGCGTCGGAATCAGCGTATGACCAACCACCCCTGACAACCAGCAGTCTATTCCCCCAGGAGCTTGTGGCCATTGGGTGCGTAATGTCACCATTATAGCCTCGCCAGTTATTCTGTCCTGCAAAGCCGATTAAAGCCCCAGTGGTATTTGAAGGACTGTCCTGGAACTTCAAGTCACCAAATAGGTCTTTGGAACCGTTAGCAATCCCAAAATACGAATACCTCCACTCAAACTGGCCCGCCATGGTGAAATCCCATGCCAAAGCCGGAGCGACGGAGATGATTAATAACGTGGTCACCCAAAAACAAAGTCTAGGCTTCTTCAACCTCTTACCTCCAATCCCCAAAATGCCGGAAAATTCGTGGGGGTAATACCCAAAGTCCCGGCCCTTACTGTAAAATGTTGAGTATTACTATTTAGGATAAAGTAACACTGAGAAGGGGTGAGGTCAATTAGAATTTATTTGTTTTTTTGAAAGAATTTGCAGTTCGGCAGGCAGATAAGGTTTGAATAAAGAAGCGCACGTAGCGCTACTATAATACTTAAATGGGCTACATCATTGACAATTCTGGTTAGGGTGCTTAACTTGGAATTAGAGCGGTTAATGCCCCGCAACATGTCTATTGGAAAAAGGAGCCTACAATGCAAGGCAACCACGAACACGAGCATCTACATGCCCATGACCACAATCATGTTCATATTCATGAACATTTTCATGGGGACACGAAACACGCCCACGAACACTCCCATTCCCATGATCACGAACACACTCACGAACATAAGCATGAGCATGATCACAAAGCAGGGACCGTGGTCCACGAACACCAACACTCAGGGGAGCACGGACCTCACGATCATGATCATCCGATGCATGATAAAGAGGCTCATGTTCACAGTCACTGAACTAAAATCCTTTAGAGTTTGAAATCCGCTTGTCGGCCTAAGGGACCAAAATCTAGCTCCATTTTCTTGTACACGGGTTTGCCTAACAGAAAGTCATAAATTTCGTCCGCTTTGTTGGGCAAATCCACATCTGAGAACTTTTCGGGATAAAGGATTTTTCCCACAGCGTAAGCGTCCACTATGGCAGTGTCTATATTCGTTGTGTAGTGATTAAAAGGATATAAGACGTAGACTCTTTTGTTTTGGAACGCTTTAAGTCCCTTGTAGAATTCAGGCCTCTTTTCAGTGTCCTGTTTCACCATGTTTAGGCCACCGCCATCAACAAACACAATTGACGGATTCAACGAAAGTAGTTGCTCCCTATCGATGAAAATGTGATCGGGTTTTTTAGAAACCTCGTTTACTACGTTTTTTGCCCCGACCCACTCCATAGGGGAAAAACTTGAGTAGGAACTCTCTATCCCCTGTGCGGCTTTGTAACCGACAGCTCCCACATAAACCGAAGGTTTTTGTGATTCTTTGCAGTCTTTTGATCTTAAAGCCAGATCGCACCGGGCGTTTTCGATAAAATCGATTACTTCTTCGGCCCTTTTATCCTTATCAAGAATGCTAGCGGCGACCCTTATGGAGCCGTATACGAGATCATCAAAGGAAGCGAATCTGCCGTATGTCAGAATTACAACGGGGATGCCGAGTTTCTTTTGCAGTTCGTCAGCGTTATGTGGCGCCATGTAACTGATAAATATCACGTCGGGTTTCACGTTGAGGATCGCTTCCAGGTCGGGTTCTTTGTTGATGCTCCCCGGTCCCCCAGGCCCTATCCGCGGAAGTTTGGTAAGTTCAGGATTGGCGAGAATATAGGGGCGCGCATATGGTCTTGATTTTTCAATGTCCTCTACTCCAACAACTCGATCAGTAGCCTGCAAGTAACAAATTAACCTTAAGGCGCCAGCGCTTAAACAAACAATCCTCTTGGGATTTAATGGCACGGTTACAGATCGTTTGCCCATGTCGACAATAGTGACGGTTTTAGAATCAGACGCTTTAGTTCTATCGCAAAGTCCAATCGACAATCCCATGAAGATTATGACAATGATAAATCGTGTCTTCATCAGGTCTTTTCTCCTGAATCATGAAGATCGCAACAGCTTAAAGGAACCACAACCAAATGACCTGCGACCTCTTGAATTACCGCTGTGACCCCATAAACACTTTTAATTGTTTTGGGTGTGAGTGAATCCCGGTTTTCGACCGCATACACTTGCCCATTTTTAAGAAACATTATGGTGTCTGCGAAGCGAATGGCTAGGTTGAGGTCATGAATCGCAATGATTGCGCAGACATCTCCTGTTGTGACGGCCTTTTTTACCAGTCCCATGACTTCGAACTGATTTCTGACATCGAGATTGCTGGTAGGTTCATCGAGAATCAGGACATCAGGTTCCTGGGCTAACGCCCGCGCCATCACAACCTTTTGGGCTTGTCCGCCACTGAGCGTGTTTACAGGTCTCAAAACGTCGTTATTGAGCCCCATAATCTTGAGCATATTTTCAACAATTTTGATGTCGTGAGTTGTTGGTCCCCACTTCATGTGAGGTTTGCGTCCGAGAAGCACAGCGTCAAAAATCGTGAGGTTCTCACCATCATGGCGTTGTGGCACATAACCCATCAATCTGGCTATTGCAGGTCTTTGCAAGGTAAGTATATCAGTCTCGCTCAAAAGGACGGTTCCTAATTGTGGCTTTAGAATCCTGTTGAGGCATTTCAGCAGGGTAGATTTACCAGCGCCGTTTACTCCAAGCACAGCCAGAATTTTGCCACGATCAAGTTGAAACGAAACGTCATCAAGGACAGGGAGGCTGTTGTAGCTAAAATGAATTCCCTGGACCGAAAGGATCACTTGTTGTACCCCTTAATCAGCAGATAGAGAAAGAGGGGAGCGCCCATGAACGAGGTGAGGACGCCTACGGGAAGAGTGCCGGAACCCACAATGATTCGGCCCGCCGTATCGGCGACCAGCAGCAGGAGGGCCCCAATTATACAGGAAAGAGGAAGCAGGAAGCGATGGTCGGCGCCGACGAGCCTCCTACCGATATGTGGCGCCAACAAGCCGAGGAAGGCTATTACTCCGAGGAAAGCTGTAACCAACGAAGTTATCAACGCGGTCAGAAACATTCCCAGTAGCCTGATCTTGTCGGCTTCCACGCCCAAAGCTAGCGCAGTGTCCTCTCCTGCGGTCAGCGCATTCAGGTCCCACCTTTTGAACACAAAATAAATGGTCACCAAAGCAGTGGCCGAAGTCATCCAGAGTATTTCAGCCCAGTTAGCG
>JACWAG010000144.1 GCA_014874425.1 Syntrophaceae bacterium
GATGGTCAATACTTATTTGACTGAAAGAAAGCAATTAGCGGGTGTTGTTGTAATAGTTGACTCAAGACGAGAACCAACCGAGCTGGACGAAAATCTTATTAAATTTCTTCAATTTCGGGGGTTTCCTTTTGTTGTTGCGTTTTCTAAGGCCGACAAGATTGGCCATTCGGAGCGAACAACTTTAATGAAAGGCGCCTCTGAAAGATGGGGCCCAGAAACCCCTGTTGAATTCTTTTCTTCAGTGACCGGTTTGGGTCGGAAAGAATTGTGGAGTCATATTATTCAACTTTCGGATAAATGGCGCTCCATACCTTACAACAAACGGACTCTTACAATTGATTCAGACGTGTAGCGGGCTTAACCGCACAATGATAGAGGAAGAATTCATAAAGAAAAAATCATGACCAAGAAAATGCTTATCAATTCAAGCCACCCTGAAGAATGTCGGGTGGCGGTTGTAGTTGACGGAGAGCTTGATGAACTAGACATCAAGACTGGCCCTAAAGAGGCTACCGTGGGTAACATTTATAAGGGGGTAATCACGCGGATTGAACCTTCTCTCCAAGCCGTATTTGTCAACTATGGCAGTCCAAAAAACGGTTTCTTGTCGGTAAACGACATCCATTCTTCATATTTTCCGGAATCGTTTCATGACTCCAGACGGCGCCCGAGAATTCAGGAGATTTTCAAGAAGGACGACCATGTAGTTGTGCAGGTTGTGAAAGAGGAGAGAGGCAACAAAGGGGCGGCTCTGACAACCAACATATCAATGGCTGGTCGATACCTCGTGTTGATGCCGGGGGCGGAGTTATGCGGAGTTTCAAGAAAAATTGAAGAGGAAGCTGAAAGAAAACAACTCAAGGAAATAATAAAACAACTTTGCCCACCTGAGAATATGGGGTTTATTGTAAGGACAGCGGGGCTTGGTCGAACTAAAACCGAATTGTCTAGAGACCTTAACTATTTATTGCGACTCTGGAAAACCATAGAGAAAAACATGGCTTCAGAACCAGCCCCATGTCTCCTGCACAAGGAACACGACCTTGTCGTGCGTGCGATAAGAGAACATTTCTCGGCCGATATAACCGAAATACTTGTTGACGACAAAGAGGTTTTCAATAAGACGCGTGATTTCTTCAGGCAGGTAATGCCGAAGTTTGAAAAACTCGTAAAACCCTATCAAGAAAAGCGGCCGCTCTTTAACAAGTACCAGTTGGAAGAACAGATTGAACGAGTTTATTGCCGGAAAATAAAATTAAAATCAGGTGGATACATAATTATCGAGCCAACAGAGGCCATGGTAACCATAGATGTCAATTCCGGTAAAGCTACTAGAGAAAAAGAGGTCGAAGACACGGCGTTCGTGGTCAACATGGAAGCTGCGCCTGAGGTTGCTCGACAACTGAGGTTGCGAGACCTCGGTGGGATCATTGTGATTGATTTCATCGACATGATGAACAAAAAACACGTTCAGGAGGTCGAGAAGGTCTTGAAATCGGCTATGAGACGTGATCGCGCCAAAACAAAAGTTTTGAGAATGTCTTCTTTAGGATTGCTAGAACTTTCCCGTCAACGATTGAGGTCTTCGCTGGGAGAGGGTGAATATCACGACTGCCCTCTGTGCGAGGGTAGTGGGCGCCTTCGTGCCCCGGAGACTAGCTCTCTATACGTTTTTAGAAAGATCAAGGCGATCCTTGCCAAAGGGGACGTTCGTGAAGTCAGAGCGACAATTCCGTCACAGGTGGCCGACTACATACTAAACTTCATGAGGGCCGAACTTCACACACTTGAATCTCAATACGGGTCCAGGATAGTTATTCTAGGAAAGAATAACCTTCCTGACAGCGGGATCACGCTTGAATATTTCAAAGAGGACGAATCCCAGCAGATCGTATCAACCCCGATTATTGAATCGATTGAACCGGTTCACGAGGTGGTTGAGCCGGTCATGGAGGAAGCGCCCATCCAGGAATTACAGATTGTTCCAGAATCGGAAAAGGAGGTCAAAACTCCCCGACGCAGACGAAGGCCCAGAAAAAGGACCAAACCATCCGAGGATATCGAAGAATTGTCGGCAGGCGCCGAAGAGTCATTGTTGGCAAACGTGGCGCCCAAGGAAGATTCAAACCCAAGTGAGGATGTCCTAGGATTGAGACCGGATAGTATATCCCTTTCTGTAAATACTGATGACCAGTTGTTGGTTCAGGAAAATACCGCCGATGTCGGGAACGCTGTTATCGCCGACGCTGTTGTGGAGGAGAAAATGTCCTCTGGTTCCAGTGAACCGGAAACAGACCTACTCCCTCAAGAAGAAAAGGAACGCCCATTATTGAAAAAAAGCAGACCGAGGAAAAAGGCCACTCTCCAAGATTATCTCCCCTTCTCATGAAGATACCCGGAAAACGATAGTTAAATGGATACAGGCTCTCGAGAATACCCTGCGCGCCCCCTTATCGGTGTAGGTGCGCTAATCATTCAGGGCTCAAACATTGTCCTGGTTCGCAGGTCTAAACCTCCTTCTCAGGGAGAATGGAGTATCCCTGGTGGATTGGTCCGGGTCGGCGAAACATTGTCCCATGCCGTTATCAGAGAGGCTTTGGAAGAAACTGGCCTTAATGTCAGGCCCGGCTCGTTGGTTGAACTGGTTGAACGTATAGTTCAAGACAGGAACAAAAGCGTCCAATATCATTATGTAATAGCTGACTACAAATGCTCGTTAATCAGTGGCGCGTTGGTCGCTGGCAGCGACGCTTCCGAGGCATGCTGGGCGCAAAAGGATCGTCTTGGAGATTTCAAGTTGCCAGCTATTACATTGAGTGTCATCAATGGGGCCTTTCATATAGACGGGTGACTTGGCGCTCTGGATTTACAAAAACCAACCATCACTTTTGAGACTCGGTTGGTCAAGGAGGAGAATGAGTGATAGGAATCTCTGACAGACTTGACCCTACGTCGGAGATGTTGGCGCTATCGACTACCGGTGATACGAAAAACATTCTGATTTGCCTGATAGAACTCGCGGGGCCGATGGATGCGCAATCAATGTTACAGGCGGCAAGGAAAGCGGCTCAAAAGTTTCCACAGTTAACCCGACGGATCAAGGAAGTACGATCCAAGGGATTGCATTATCTGGTTTGGGATTCGGATCAGACGCTGGAAGTCCCAACGTTTTTTCATAAGGCTCCCGGACATGATCCTTCTGAGACGACCCTTGACTTAATCATAAGAACCTTGGATTCTAGGCTTAACAGAGACAGGGACCTTTTTCACGAAACCCCGGCCGAGTTTCATCTGATTACCATTTCACCTGAACGGCATATCGTAGGATGGCTCATGCATCACGTTGCCGGCGATGCCGCCACCGGCACGGATGTGGGTCAGGAAACCCTGGCTAATTACCATGAAATCATTCGCGGGAGCAAACCCGATTGGGCAGAAGAATACTATTCAATATCCGGCTCAAGAAAGAGGCGAGTGAGCCCTAAGAAACTCACGATACGAAATCATCTGGAGGATGTGCGCCAGACTTTTCAGAATGTATTTAAAAGGCCTTGTTTACCAGTTGGATCGGGATTGGGACAAGATAGGTCCCAACATCATGTAAAAAGAATTCTTACAGAAGAAGAAACAGACCTTTTGTACAAAACAACCACCAACCACGGAGTTTCACTGGTAGATCGTTTTGTAGTGTGCGCAAATGGTGTAATCGACGAATGGAATCTTCATCGAGGCTTATCTCCTGGGCTGCTTACTGCCTCGATGACAGTAAATATGAGAGGCCGTTTCTCAGATGTTGACTCCATGAACTCGAGTTCTTTGATCTTTTTTAAATCAATACCCTCAGAGCGAAAAGACACGGGCGTCTTCGCAAGGAAAGTAGCGCTAACGAGAATAAGACATTTTCGGAATCAAACAGACCTCAAGCTATCCAAGAATATAAAAATGATGACGGATTCATTTCGCATTTTCCCCTTTCGTCTCAGAAAGAGAATAATCAGCTTTCTTATCAATCGGCATCAGTTTTCCATTGCCATAACTGTTCTAGGCGTATTCTGGCCAAAGATGAATGAAGGACGACCTACCCGGGAGTCAGTTTTTACAAGAGTTGGAGATTTGGAGGCAGTAGAAGTCTTTGGTGTTGCGCATCAAATGTTGTCCAAGACTCAAACGCTTCTTCTCGTGTATACTTTCAGAAACAGGCTAAATCTGGTCCTCACATGTTCAGCCAGTCTTTTCACCAGGGAAGAAACAGAACTGTTTATAGACCTTCTTGTTAAGAAGTTAATGGCCTCCCAGGTGTTTCCTCCGGCCCATTGACGGTCGTCAAGGCCCTAGGATCTGTATGGCTCATAGACAGTTCAGGTCCTGAAGGTTCGAGATATTTGGGTTGGTAACGGGTATACTGATATGTAGTGCCACGCCACTGTAAAGCGTCCTTGCAGATGATCTTTTTTACCATCACTGCAAAAATCCAGATCAACATCAAATTTCCGAGCGCTACATAAACTGAAAATCTCCTCGGTAATCCGAGCTGATCAAAGAAGAGGTTCGAGGTAACTGTCATCTGAATCAGACAAGCCAAAGGCAACAGGAACCACAAGGTTGGGGATAATTTTATGGCTGACCGGCTATACAGGAGAGTAGCGAAGACAAATACGGGCAGACTTACAAGAACATGCATTGATAGATACTTGAGGACCGCTGGAAGCCTGTAATTCATGGCGGCGCACAAAATTCGAGTCCATCCGTCCAGTATTTGATGGAACCCGGAATACATTCTGGTTCGTAGCAGGTTCTGCCCATTGGCGAACAATATACCCAAACCTGCGGCCTTGACCCTTTTGCCGATTCCTATATCTTCTACAGCCAGGTCCTTTACGTTGCGGTGACCTCCAATTTTTTCGTATGCTACACGACTAATAATGAGAAACATACCGTTCGCTGTCGCAACTGAACTTCGCGGATCATTGACTTTAGACAAAGGGAAAATAATAGCGGCCATTGCGGCGAAAGTCGGAACAA
This sequence comes from Syntrophaceae bacterium, assembly GCA_014874425.1. Classification (GTDB taxonomy): domain Bacteria; phylum Desulfobacterota; class Desulfomonilia; order Desulfomonilales; family Desulfomonilaceae; genus CAJBEZ01. Next base: position 5,023 of record JACWAG010000144.1, read on the forward strand.
GGGCCTTTTCCCAAAATGTTTTCAATACGAACTTTGGAGACATGGTCACAAGATTGACATTTCTGCGCAAGGCCTCACTTACGCACTGACTTAAAGCCGTTTTCTGAAGGGAACTGTCAGCGTCCAGAAAGGCGAACCATTCCCCCGAAGAGTGCTTGACCGCTTCGTGAAGGGCGTGGCATTTGCCAGTCCATCCAGTGAGCCGCTCCTTTATAGTTACCAATTTGCAATTCGATCTGCCGCCAAAGATTCTTGTTACTATTTCCGCCGTCCGATCGGCCGACCTATCATCAACACAAATTATCTCCAGGTTGGGATAATCCTGTTCAAATATCGATTCGAGACAAATTGCGATCAGGTCCTGTTCATTGTGCGCAGGAACTATGACTGAAACAAGAGGGGGAGATTTCGGCAAAAATGTTACTTTGTTCGGATCAAGGATCGGAACCCACTTTGCGTTATCGGCAATCTCACGCATCCTCAAGGACCAGAAACACATGATGTATATGAGTACAGCAGATCCGAGAACAAGAAAAATATAATCCAAATTAAGATCCTTTATAACAGGCAGAATGAAACGAATAATCCGATTTTATTCCAACAGTTGTTCCATTTCCATAATTTTTTTACTACGATAGTTTTTTTGCCGCGCCAATGACACCAAATCTTGATCCAGTCTTCACGCCATGGAGCAGACACAACCCGAGCTTGTCAAGCTCACCCAAGAAATCCTTTTCATAGAAACGATCTCCAGTTGGATGTCTCAACATTCTTTTTAGGAGCCAATTAGCATAAAGCGGTGGATAAATCTCCTCAAAATAAAAAATGGCTCCAGACCTCATGACCCTTTTGATCTCGCTCAAGCAGAGTCGCCAGTCCAGCACATGATGAATTATCCCGAAATTGAAAACAGCGTCAAACGAGCAGTCAGGAAATGGTAGAAACTGTGCGTCGGAAACCAGGAAATGTATGTGGTCCTTCGAATCGTGTTTCAGCGCTGACTGAGACCGTCGCACAAGACTGGTCTCCAGATCAAAAGCGACAACATCCTTGAATCTCATACTTTTATGAATTAGCCGCGCTCCACGCCCTAGTCCGCAGCCGATTTCCAACGCCGTCTCGCAGTCTTGCGGCTTCCCGAGTTTCAAAAATTTGCGTATTTCCCGTTTCTGAAACAGTACCCGGATAGGACTGTAAATCCAGACCCTTTCAGGCCAATTCATAAGCATTTGCTGATTCGTTGGAGATATCAAATCTTGATCCAAATAGATATTACGATAAGGACCAGAAAGCTCAAGGGCATATAACTGGCCCTGTTAAATAGAGACGCCGCCATTCTAGGACCTGGTGACTCATATACAAGCTTCGCGGGTTTGAGAAGCAGAAAATACCCTAGAACCGCCGCTCCTATAGGGTAAATCCTACCCAAACCGGGGCCGGCCAGCAGAAATATCGTTACCCCTGCGAATGTGGCCATGGACGCCGTCACCAGAAGGATGAAGAGCGATTCACGAAGGCCTAAGACTGTTAGCAGGGTCCTGGCGCCAACCCGGCCATCATTCTCCATGTCCACAATATCATTTGCAATGTTTTGACCGCCGACTTCCCAACATGCCAACCACAGAAACATGAGCACCACGAAGGACGGGTTTGGAGTCGGGTTGACAGCGTATATTCCAGCCAGACCACCAGTCGCTTTCACGAATGCGGATGGTATTATTTTCCAGTGGGTTACCTTGAGAAGCTTACAATAAATCACTTCACAGCAGGCGGATATCGCAAATATTACGGCGCAGAGCGGATTCAGGGCCGCGGCGCCGATCAATGCCAGTGAAGTCCAGAAGATGACCCACTCGAGGCCCCTTTTAAAGGGGATAAGACCTTGAGCTACGGGGTGCGCTGCCAGAACCTCATCAACATGGAACACAACGTCGGATTTCTTTTTTAAAGCAAGACGTTCTCTGTCCACAGTCACGTCTACAAGGTCATTCATTGCGTATACTGCCGTATAACCTGAGAAAGCGGCAATTAACCCAATGACTATTGTAGATGCAGGTGGAAATTGACCAAGTTGGAGCATCGCCGCCATAGCCGGAGTAGCCACATCCAATAACCCGTGCGGTGTACGGGAAAGTCCCAAAAACAACTTAAAGTTTGAAAATAACTTTACAAACTCCCCATGGCTTGTCTGATGGACAATGCTCATACTGATCCGATCTTTTTGAAACAAACAATAGAGAATTTGAAACTATTCATATGGAAAAGTGAGTTTACCTCCCAAAAAACCAATGGTCGCGACTATCGCCGACAGAGAAACAACAAGCGAGAGATACGCCAACACCAATGGGTCCGCAATATTTAGAGGATCAGACAAGAAGAAACTTCGAATCACAAACGCCAACACGCACCAAATCGCAGCTAGCCAGGCCAATCTTTTCTTTTGTTTCAATATAGGCCCGTCTATAGCGCCATAATTCAGCCACCACGTGAAATATCCGGTAGCCATCGCTACCGGTAAACTAACCGAACCTATAGTGAGTACAAGATATGCGGCCCATTCAGTCTTTTCCGATAAAGATACGATTGCCAAGATTTCAAGGAGAGAAGACACCATAAGGAGAGCCAGGGGAAAATGGACAACAGCCGGATGTGGATGTCTTCTGAAGAAGGGGTGTTTTTCGACGAACATTTCTGCTCTGGCCCTGACGCCTTGTCCATAGCTTGGAGGCTCAGCCTCGTACAACCCCACCAATTGCACTCTTTTCAACACCTCGGGTCCATGAGGCGCGGATTTTATATCATTAGTGAGATCTTGCCCCGCCTGATGACGTCTCATGTGAGAACCGTCTTTCCACTTCAGGCTATTGGAGACGTCGTAGACCTTTTCCTGGACAACTACAAGGGCAGGGCCGCCATCTTTCCCGTCAGAAGCATGTATTTCCTTAACTGAGAAGTTTTTCATATTCCTTATACCCAACACGCATAGCCAAGAACTAAATCTGCCGACAGGAGATCTCGAGGCTGGAAGGCTCAAACGACCCTTCAGTGATATTCGCGATTGAATCGATAAACATTGGGAAATGGATATCCAGTCCCCAAACTCAGAATAATTTATAACAAACAGAGATAGGTCTCAGATTAGGGCCTGCAATTTCCAACAGGAATCACCGGCCGGCTGGTCAACATCTAACGTTAAGATCTCCGAACTGTTACCATTCGTGTCACGAAGCACCCTCTCAATTTTTAAGGTGAAACGATCATGTTTTTCGTCGCAGTTGTCGGAGAGCACTTCGACTATTATCTGTTTGGTCTCATCTGTTAATATGGCCTGGCAGCCGGGGACAACATGAGGATAACGAGGGTTCCCTGAAAGTGAATTTTTCTCCAACTTTTCCAGTTTGTTGAGGCTCTTGAAACTGGGTTCCGTGCGACAATCTGTACAACTTTTACATCCTGACATGAAAGACTCCTCAGTCTTGAATTAGTGTTCTTTTATCAATAATTCGTCGAAATATCCAATAACTCTAGCCTGGCACGATTTGGACAAATAAACAAGCCGGTTTAACCCTAAACTTAATCAAAGAAAAAAGTTTAAGGATTATGAGAAATTATGCGAATTTCATCTACTGAGCTGTTTTTAAATGCGTCTAATACGGCTCGAACGATTGAATTCTCCATCGCTTCCTTCCGCATCGCCCGGTGCATGTCTGATTGCCCGTCGAGTGGCTCAGAGTATGGTTTTTCGGATAAAAGAGATGTTCTTTTGGAAAGCACAAGCACTCTGGTTTGAACAGGACCGAAAAGGTCCTCTATCACAGTCATCAGTTCGGGCTTTGTTTTAAGATAGGTTTCGAATTGTTCCTTATAAAAGCTCTTTGTAAATCCGATTTCAACTTCTTTAGGCCCGTAGGAAATGAGGGCGCCATGATCTAATATAGAAAGCATGAGGCCATCAAGACCACGATTTTTAACGGTTTTCTTGAAGTTGTCCCAAACTTCGTCTGGGGACCCGACCGGCAGCGGGGTAATATCTGTGATTTTAAAGTCATGTTCCTCTGTCTTGGGAACACATGACGCGCTGACTGCGGGGTATGGAGGCTTTTCTTGAATAATCGGAGGCCTCGGTCTGGCTGGTTCTGCTGGAGTGGTTTGGATCTTTGCCTGGCCAGTTTGGTTTGAAGCTACAGTCGCAAGAGCATGGGAGCCTGACTGGAGAGAGTCAATTTTCTTGAGGAGACTGGACAAATCAACCAGTTTGGGGGCCATACACATCTTAACCACAGTCATTTCGAGTGCGATCAGGGGAATTCCGGATCGTTTAATTTCGGCTTCGCTCTTCAGAAGAATGGAAAAAAAATTGTTTAGTTCCTCGTAGGTAGATTTCTTCGCAATGTTTTTCAATGATTCCAGTTCCGCTGTTCCAATATCAACCATCTCAATTGTGGATGACTTGTCTTTACAATGTGCAACCAGCATCAGATTTCTAAGGAAACGAATCAGATCAAGGGTAAACTGTTCAGTATCGTAACCTTCATCGAAGACCTTGTGGAGGGTTTCTAAAGCGGCGGAAGGATCGTGCTCTATTATTGCTTCAACAAGTTTAAAGAATCGGTCTCGAGACCCGATGCCAAGAATACCCTGGACGCTGCTTACTTCAATTCTGCCGTCACAGAAAGCTACAATCTGATCTAGCAAGCTCAATGCGTCTCGGAACGATCCTTGAGCTTCTCTAGCTATCATATCCAGAGAATCCGATGTTGCTTCCAAGCCCTCTTTGGACAATATGTTCGCCATACCCGTGGAAATATCCTTGACTGGGATTGTGCGAAAATTGAACCTTTGACATCTCGAGTTAATTGTCGCTGGGACCTTATGAGATTCGGTTGTGGCAAAAATGAATTTCGCGTGGGCTGGCGGTTCCTCAAGTGTTTTAAGTAGAGCGTTAAAAGCATTCATGGAGATCATGTGGACTTCGTCAATGATGATAATTTTGTAATTTGAAGAAACCGGCGGATACTTAATGTTTTCGTTAATTTCCCTTATGTTGTCCACTGACGTATGAGAAGCCCCATCGATTTCCTGAACGTCTACCGAATATCCTCCTGATATTTCCTTGCAGGATGGGCAGACACAGCAGGGGTCCGCATTGTCATGCGATCTGCCTGTACAGTTCAAGGACTTGGCGAGGATCCTTGCTACAGTGGTTTTCCCCACGCCTCTCACCCCACAGAATAAAAAAGCATGCGCCACTCTTCCCGACAATACGGCGTTTTTCAAGGTCGTGATTACATGCTCTTGTCCAACGACTTCGGAGAAAGTTGTCGGTCGATATTTACGCGCAAGTACGAGGTATGCCGACATGGTTCAAAAAAGTCCATCATGAAGATAAAATGAAAAGCGCCGACCACCTGGAGAGGGCCGACCCCCGAGATTACTTCCGCTGCTTCCTTCCAGACCTGACGGGTTCAGTAACTCCAGGTCGCCCTCACCAGGGGACCAGCGCCGGTGGTTTGTTGCGCATGGCCGTTAGAATTATCCCTGAAATGACCACACCATCTTAAGATAACAGAATTTAACCCATTTCGTCAAGCTCGGCCCATAACTGGAACACCACATTAATATATCGCTTGAGAAGCTTCCATGGGGTTTTGGATTGCTGAACCTGTTGTAAGGTGAGCAAAAATCCATTACAAACTGTAAGACAACTATAGAGGCTCATTAGGAGGTCCGTGTGAAAGGTCCTGTTTGTAAATGTCAGTCGGTGGTTGATTACGCAGGAGATTATGTGAAAAGACTTACCGATCTGCTAAATAGTCTGGATTTCGCGGAAATTGATAAGGTTGTGGAGCTATTAATCGATGTGAAAGACCGTGGGGCGACAATATTTTTCCTGGGCAATGGAGGGAGCGCCGCTACCGCTTCACATTTTGCCAATGACCTGGGGGTTTGCGCGTCGCCCGAGGGCAAGAAGCCTTTCAGGGCTATAAGTCTCGCTTCCAACATGGCCTACGTGACATGTTTGGGCAATGACTTGGGGTATGAGAACATATTTATTGGGCAACTAAGGAACCTCATGAGGCCCGGCGACATCGTGGTCGGCATATCCGCAAGCGGGAATTCGCCGAATGCCGTAAAGGCATTGGAATACGCTAATGAACATGGCGCTACTTCAGTAGCAATAGTGGGTTTCTACGGCGGATTGATGAAGAAAAAGGCCCAACACGTGATTCATGTGAAATCAGAAAGGGGAGAGTACGGGCCGGTCGAGGATGTCCACATGGCTCTGGACCATTTGATTTCTACATATTTGGCGCAAGTTTGAAATTCCGGCCCAGTTGGTTCCAAAAGGTCTCAGGATCCAGTTTACGAAAAAGGGAAAAACCTTGCCACTCATAAATCTTGAGGATCAGGAAGATTTTGCAATTGTGCGACTAAACAACGGGGCCACCAATGCCTTGAGTTGTGATTTAGTTAACGAACTATCTGAAGCCATAATCAGGGTCAAAAAGGATTTCAGGGGTATGGTCCTGGCGGGTGGGGAGAAATTCTTTTCTATCGGCTTCGATATTCCGACGCTCCTGGAACTTGACCGACCCAGTATGACCGAATTCTTCCACAAATTTAACCAGGTTGTTTTTAATATTCTGACCCTACCCCTACCCACCGCCGCGGCTGTAAAATCTCACGCCGTAGCTGGAGGCGCAATCATGATGTTGACCTGTGATTATCGATTTGCGGCTACGGGGAGGGTATTAATCGGTCTTAATGGGATCAAACTGGGAGTCCCAATACCATATCTGCCGGATTTGATTCTGCGTCAAATCGCAGGGGATCAGGTCGCTTCGGACATGCTGTATCTTGGGGAGTTTGTCGAATCCTCGGATAGTTGGGAAAAGGGACTCATTCACGATGTATTTCCTAAACCCGAAGTTGAGGCTAAAGCCCTTGATATGGTTGCTAATCTCTCTAAACTCCCTCCTAGAGCTTTTGCGGCGGCTAAAGCCAACCGTGTTGAGGTAATCCGCACTAGATATGAGAAGAACTTCAAGGCCAGGGATGAAGAGTTTCTGGACTGTTGGTTCAGTGCGTGCACCAGGGAGTTGCTCAAAGAGGCGGCGAAAAAGTTCTGACCCTTCGTCAAAATTCAATCAGTCCTGTATGATTCTAACAATAAGCTGGAAAGAAAGACGGTCTGACGGTATGGGACAATTCAACTCAATCTTTTGCTCCAAACGCTTTTAAAAGCTCTGCCGCTTGGGCTTGCCCCTGTTCGGTGGCCAACATGAGGGCTGTTTTACCATGTTTGTCTGTTGCGTTGACTTTTGCCCCATTTTCCAGGAGTAATCTCAAAATGTCCAATTGGCCCGTCCAGGCTGGAACCATCAGGGATGATCTGCCGCTCTTGTCCTGAACATTGATGTCAGCTCTATGGTCTACAAGAATTTTGATGACTTCAATGCCTCCTCCACCGCAGGCCAGGAGCAGAGCTGTCGCTCCGTTATTGTCTTTTGCGTCGATGTCTGCGCCTTTCATCAGCAGAAACTTCACAACATCCGGATAGCCTCTGGTAGCTGCCCGCATAAGAGGTGTAAAACCCCGACTGTCCCGGTAGTTCACATCTACCCCTGCGCCGACAAGAGCTTCTACTTTTTTGAGATCTCCTTCTGTAGACGCGACTATTAGAGCTTCATTTCCTTCCTGAGCACAGGCGTAGCTGACTGAAGTCAGTATCATGACTATCGAAAACAGTGTGAAGAAGCCTTTGATTATTTTGCTAATATCCTGTCCCTGTGTCGCCATGGCAAATACTCCTGTAGTTCCGAGCCAAGATCCTCAGGCCCAAGTTCAATTCCATTTTTAAAAGATAAAGCAGATTGCCCATTTTGATCAAATGTATCAAGAATTTGTCGCGATCGCAAAAAAATGGTGACCGATAGGTTTCCTTTAGCCGTATAATGTTTTGACTACAGTTGGAGGAGATTTGACAGAAAAACGTCGTTGAGAGGCTATTGGAAAGACGCTGATATACGGACTTTAGAGGTTCACACGAGGTGTTGGTAGGAGTACATACAATCTATGGACGCTGACAAAATAATATACGGAACACGGCGATTAGTGACTATTCATCTAATTAACATCCTCATTAACATTCTAGGCGCCGCCATAACTTTCGTCTGGTTCTCGCTCATACAACCGGGACTTACTGGCGGAGGAAACCTGATGATCTTGCGGGACAGAGCAATCTTCGTAATCGTTTTGGTTGTTATAGTCTCTTCAATAAGCGTTCCTGTTCAGTTTCGCTGGTTTTGGCCACTGATAAAACAATTCAAAATGTTTGGGCGCAAGATCAATGGACAAAACATGGAGTCAACTGAGCGAGACAGGCTCTCAGAGCTGGTTGGAAATATACTTAACATTCCTAAAAGATTTTCGATAATCAATCTTCGCGTGTGGTTAGCGTCAGGCCTTGTCTCCATCATAGCCCCCAGGATTTTTCCAGAATTTTGTCCATGGGACGAAGTCTCAGCCACAAGAATCTCAGCCTGGGCGGTTTTCTTAGGCGCTCCCATCGTGGTTACTCTAGCTTACTTTATTTCTGAGTCATGGGTCCGCTCAACAGTAGCGAAGGTTTTTCCAGCGGAAGTGTTGAGGACCAGGCCTCGTTCCTCACAAATAAACGTTCTGCCTCGACTGCTTATCGTATCTCTCATGATCGGAATCATGCCTCCAATAGTTATTAGCTACATCACATTGCAACAGATCACTGAAATCCAGAATGGAAATCAATCAATAGCCAATTTCCTGGATCAAATGCCGCTGGCCATAGGTTTTCTGCTAACTTTATCGGTCACACTGGCCGTCATATTTTCATCGTTTCTCGCTCGTAGTGTCTCACGTCCTCTGCGACATACTGAATCGGCGATGAGCCGGATAGGATCGGGAGATCTAACCGCTAGCGTCAAGGTGGTCTCGAACGATGAGATCGGCTCAGTGGGTGAGGGCTTCAACAATATGGTCGAAGGACTCATAGAGCGCAACTACATCAGGGATACGTTTGGCAGATACATGAGCGATGAAGTTGTAAAAGAGATATTGCAATCGCCAGATGGCGTAAAACTCGGCGGTGAGTTGAGAAACATTACCATACTGGTCTCTGATTTGCGCGGGTTCACAACAATGACCGATTCTATGAAACCGCATACAGTGATTGAAATATTGAATCGATACTTTGAGAGGATGACCGACGTCATTATTAAAC